>CALDYR010000109.1 GCA_937944405.1 uncultured Pirellulaceae bacterium | reverse complement strand
AATACGCAGACTTTTCGCGTTAAGCTTAAGCACTGCTCAAGGCGACTTGTCGCCTGTGAAAATTCCGGCGGCGTTTTTCGGATTCAGCTCGACGCCGACTCCGACACTGATTCTGCCTTGTCCTGTTTGGCTGTCTCCAAGCGATAACTCGGAAGATTCAGCTCCAGAATCACGCTGTGATGAACCAGACGGTCGATCGCTGCCGCCGTCGTCATCGGATCCTTGAAAATCGCCTCCCACTTGCTGAACGGAAGATTGCTCGTCAGCATCAGATACGCAACGGAAGTCCCGATGAGGAGACTGCCGGTGACGATCCACGCGCGCGGTTGCGTCGCATCATTGGATACCGCGAGAACAACCAGCACCGCATGAAATATGAAGAATATCGCAAAGCGGGCCTGCCACGACCAGTGCTTGGATGGAGTCAGCAGGCAAAGAGATGAACTACCGCATCAAGGGAACCGAAATGTTCTGGAACAATGCTGTTGGCGCCGAGGCCATCCTGCAAATCCGTGCTGCCGCGTTATGCGACGACGATCGACTCGTCAGGGCGATGACGAGGCGACCGGGAGCCGGAAAATTAAGGAGAAATTACAAAAGACAAGCTGCATGACAGTGCAATCCCTGACATGCACCCATTAGCTTTCATGCACCCCGCCCCGTAATCTGAATCGGATTCGGATTGACAGCGCTAACTGAGACACGTAGTCTCGCGAAATAATTGGGCGTTTTGTTTTACGCCAACATAAAAATAAATCGACGCGATTAAAATGAAGCAACCTCTCACAGTGCTCGTTCCATGCAAAGACGAAAGTCTGAACATCTGCGCTTGCATTGAAAGCTTCCATCAAATCGCGGATGAGATTCTGATTGCGGATTCTGGTTCGTCCGACGACACGATCGCATTGGCCAAAAGATACGATAAAGTACGTGTCGTTCAGCGCGAGTACCGGACATCGGGTGATTTTAAAAACTGGGCGATTCCAATGGCGGCTCACCGCTGGGTATTGATCGTCGACGCCGACGAACGCATCACCCCTGATTTGTCGGCTGAGATTGTCGACGTGTTGACCCGTGGTGCGGCGCATGATGGATATTGGATTTTTCGCGAGAATCACTTTATGGGGCACCGTTTGAAATACGGGGATGCTCGGCGGGATGCAGTGATTCGATTGTTTCTTCGTGACCAGGGGCGCTATGAGGGGCCCAGCGATCACGGCGAAGTGAAGATTGCTTCGGGAAAGGTTGGGCGTTTAAAAAATCGAATGACCCACTATTCGATTTGGGATTATGACCAGTTATTCGAGAAATTCCATCGATACACGTCGCTGCAAGCTGCCCAATGGCACGAACAGGGACGTAGCACTTCCTACTTCAAGCTTTTAGTGCGACCGGCGTTCCGATTCTTTCGGGAGTACATTCTTCAGGGTGCCATCTTGGACGGCAAAGCGGGATTGCAAACGTCTTGGCTGGCCGCATTTTACTGCTTTAGCAAACAAGCCCGTCTATGGACATTGACCCACGGTAAGTCACGAGAGCAAGTCGCCCCCCCCAGCCAGCAACAGAGCAACGACAAACGCAGTGCGCGTAACGCGGCGTAATTCTCCACTGGCTTTTATGGCTCGTCCCGGAGTTCAGTGGCAGTCTTCGAAACCGTAGCGGGATGGGGCAGAATTTTCGAAGGCTGTGTTTACGTGAATTTGGGCGTGTGCCACAACATTCAGTGGAAAGGCAAGCTTAGGAAAGGCAAGCTTGGGGCAATCGGTGCGACATAGCTCCGGGAAGAACCAAGCACCTTATCATCACTACTACCAAGCACCAATCAGGCCACGAAAAGTCGACCAATGAAGTAAACCGGCAACGCCAGATACGAGAGCGCTAAAAAACCGATTCCCAATTTCACCAATCGCCTGCGTGTTTGTTTCCATAGAACTACAGCAAGCCCAAGTCCTGAAACCGATTCACATATAGCGAAAGGAATTCCGAAGTGGTGCGGATCCCAATAAGAAACGGGGGACATGAATTTATAATTTGACAATGGAAAGAAATGCCGGTGTGCGTCATGGTGGTGGACAGGAAAATCACACATCACATGAACGAGGCACGAAAAGGCGAAAACAACACCAACCGAACTCCAGCGGTTCAGCCGCAGTGTGGGGGAAGTCGGTCGAGTGATTCGATGTACCAGCAATCCAATGGCCACGCACAAGAGGTACAGTGGAATCGAGTTTCCTAGGGCCACCACGTCTTGCCAAAACGGTTGCCAGTAAATTTCTCCCCAAATCGTGCTTTCTGGCGTGCCCTTAAACTTTTCGATCGCATACAACGCAAAAATCGCAGCGTCAGGAACGATTCCACCGGCGACCGCGGCGGCAGCAACGGACCATCGCGAAGATCCCTTCCAGATCGTTGCCGACACCAGCATGTGTGTTTGCGTCATCATCGCAGCGGCCCACTTGAGCCCGTTGCCTGACGGCGCTTGGCTCGGTTAGCAACATTTGCAACCGAACCTCCGACGATCCGGCCAATGACCTGGCCGTAAGGGACGATCGAGGCTATTTGCCCACCCCAGTCGGCTCCGTAGCTGGGTAGCAACACGTTCTCTGCGGCTTCAAATTGATCAGGCACGTGCTGTTCAAAGTAACTCAGCGTCGTCTGGGTCGCGACGGTGTCATGTTGAAGTCCGGCAAACGGAATCTCTTTCAGCGTCGCATAAGCACCAGGGTTGAGCCGATTGCGAACGTCGTGTGCATACGCCGCACGCGAAACCGCCAACGCTGGAACGTCGGAATAAAGGTTGATCGAATCGGTAAAAGGATTGTACCAATCGCCCCCAAAAATTCGGCCCGGAATGAGTGTATATTTCAGCAACTGATAGCTACCGACGGTGAACTTCCACCCCGGTCGGATACGTTTGTTTTGCACCAATCGCCGCCACTCGCCCACTGGATCGTACTGATTGACTCGGATCAATACAGAACTCATGCTATTTTGCGTTAGATAATTCGCCACCGCGTTCTCAGTTTCAGCTGAGACTTGATGGTTGTCCACGCGCTGGTCCAAAATCGCTAAACGATTAGGGATGCCGACAAACTTCCCTACTCCATCTACTATTCGATGGGGCCGCCCACGCTGAATTTCAACTTGACCGACGGGATCCGGTATGAAACTTGTTTTGTCCAACGAATTGATCGAAGTACAACCAAAATTTGAGCAAACGAAAAATACCAAAACTGCCAGCTTTAAGTAGCAACACGCAGATCTTTTATGGGGAACCATCATCACTTTTCTTTTAGCGTCATTGCGACAGAATTAGACATCCTTACACCGAACATGTAAGGAAAATCGTCTACCGATGCCACCCCAGTCTATTCTACTTTGGAAATTAGGACGCCAATGGAGTAAAAAGGTAGGATTCAAGAAGGCAATAGTATCTCAGATGTAACTAGACATACACGCGCATTTGCCAGCGTTCCCTTGGGCTGTCCTCCGCTGAGCAACGCGCGAACAGCAGCTTATGGATTTTGGGGGACGACCCGTTTGCCCGAGTTTCATGTTTAATCGTCATCCGTTAGGCGTACCCGTTTTACTGCCCACAAACCAGTGTGTCTGTCGCCAACCGATTAGGCAAAACAAAATCGCGGGCTTGGAAAGCCCGAACGTATAAATCCCGCGATTCTTAGTCGAACTACCATTCAGCGGGTGGCTTGGAAGTTGAACGGCAAACGCTCAGCCCAACGTGTGACCGTTGGAGGCCGATTTCTCGCCAATCCAGGCTACCGTCAAACTTGGTTATTGAGCGGGGGGCCGTTCGCTGCGTCGTTCTCAACGGTTTCATTTCGACCTGTGCCCAAGAACTGTTCAGTGGCGGCGACCATATGCTCCACGTAGGGGGCATTAAACAATTCCAAATGGCTACCGGGTACTTCGATAAACTCCAAATCTCCAGCAACCTTCGACCACCCCAGCGTCTGTTCGGTTCCGAACTTGGATTCATTGCCGGTCGCGACAACCAATCGCAAAGGCGTGCCGATGCGGTTTGGTCGATAGCTTTCTTCGATCAACATGTTGTGCTCGCGGCATTTCTTGTGTCGCCAAAACCCACCCGCTTGGTCATCTCTGGACCGCCGTTGGGCCAATCGATTTTCGACCTTTACGGTGGCTCGGTCTCGCACTGCGCGCCCTAATCGCTTCGTGAACCCGACCGATTTCGACAGCGCTGAAGACGATTCTTGTTGATTCCAAAACGACTTCAACCTCTCAACGGCGGACTCGTGCTTTAGCGTTTCAGGGTTAGGAACATCGTACAGCAACGTCATTTCGACTTCCATATTCCGCTGTTTTAGCTGGTTGGCGATTTCAACCGCGACCACGCCGCCAAATGAATAACCTGCCAAAAGAAACGGCGACGAAGGTTGGATTTTGAGAATTTGATCGGTATACGTTGCCGCCAATTCTTCCACCGTTTCGGGCATCGCATAGTTCATGTCCTGCAGGAAAGGCGATTCAATGGCGTAGATCCTTCGGCCCGTTTTCAACCGATTGGCAAACTCACGGTAGAACAACACCGAACCGTCAGCACCGTGGATCAGAAACAAAGGCGGATCACTACACGAAGACTCATTTAATGCGACCACCCAATCGGCAGCCAGCGCTGGAAATGCCGCGGACGACTTCGAGACGGCCCGGTCATCGATTGCGTCAGCACGATCGACCAAACCCATTCTCTCAATCAGTTTCCGAGGCGTCGGACTGTTGATTAAGTGAGATATTGGGATCAAATTCCCGAAGGTTTGCTGAATTTGAGCGATCAGTCCAATCGCCATCAGCGAATCGCCACCTAATTCAAAGTAGTTTTCGTCTAAGGTCAATTCATCGTTGTTGAACTGCTGACGCCAGATGTTTAACATCCTGTCGCTGACATTGGTTTGGTCATCAGACGATTCAAGATTGATTTCGGCCTGCGATCGCAGACGCGTTTCACGCCCGTCGTCAATGTAAAACGATTGCCGTTTAGAAAACGGTTCGCGCGACAGCACGACGCGCCTATGAGCATCGCAATTGACGATCTGAATCAGGGCTTCGGTCCCCTCGGCGACCGAGAATGAGTTACCGGCCAACTCCTCCAACAACGCCGAAGAGTCCACTTGGGTCGCTTCGGCGCGGGCCGCCATTCCAACGTCCCGAAACGCAGGCCAGTTTATCGACCAAGTCTTAACCCCCGATTGATTCATGGATTCAGCCAAGCCGTCCAAATAAGCGTTGGCCGCGCTGTAGTCGTATTGGCCAAACAATCCGATGTCAGAAGCAATCGATGAAAACAATACGACAAATTCGATGGCTGGGAAATACTCTTCAACAACGGCCCGACAGACGCTCGCGGCAAGCGCTTTCGATTGGTAGACCGCTTTGAGGTTTTCGACTGACTTTGTCGCAATTGCTCCGTCGCGCAGTATCCCCGCGGTGTGCAGCAACCCATCGACACGCCCAAAGGTTGACTGTACATCGTTGAGCGCGGCCAACATCTGCTCCCGATCACTAACATCGGCAACAAAGATTTTCAAATCACACAGCGTTTCTAGTTGCTTAAAATCCTCGATGCGTTGTTGAATTTCATCAAAGCGATGGTCCGTTTTGGCAAGCACATCCGGCCAAGCGGTTCTGTCGGGCAAATCCTGTCTCACAATCAACCCAATTTT
>CALDYR010000108.1 GCA_937944405.1 uncultured Pirellulaceae bacterium | reverse complement strand
GTAGGGGCGGGGCCACAGAGTCAGAGGATCGTGCCGCCGACGGGGACGCCGACCGTAGATCGGGGCCGTCCGCCGAGCAATCGTTTGCAATCCAATCGTTTGCAATCCAATCGTTTGCAATCCAATCGTTAGCAATCCAATCGTTTGCAATCCAATCGTTAGCAATCCAATCGTTAGCAATCCAATCGTTAGCAATCCAATCGTTAGCAATCTAGCCGTTAGCAATCTAGCCGTTTGTAATCGATGAGATTGTCTTCTGGGACGAAATAAACTGAAGCGTTACACCTCACCATTGACCTGAGGGGCGACGCTTTTTTTGTGCGCGAAAGCCGGCGGCAGTTGCCGCCGGGACTAAATCGCGAAGGATCTTGTACAATCCTGCAGCGGCATGAAATGATTCTCGACGCAAGCGATTACATCGACTTGCTTACCCAGAGGTTTGTAGTCGGAATTATATGCCGCCTCCGCGGGCAAACGAACCTCGCAATGCAAACTTACACCTGAGTAGGCATTCACCAATCTCACCTTTTAACATGCGCTCCGGCGGGTGTTTTCCAGCAATCGGTCGGCGTTAAAGAACTTCAGTTCAACACAACTGGGTCAGTTCAACACAACTGGGTTGTCTTGGATCAGTTGGCGGAAACGAGCGAACAGATACTGGCTGTCGTGGGGGCCGGCGGCGGCTTCTGGGTGGTACTGGACGCCGAAAGCTGGGTGGACATGGTGTCGAACGCCAGCCACGGTGTTGTCGTTGAGATTCAAATGGGTGATCTCCAAGTCCTCGGGCACCGATTCGGGGTCGACGGCGAAACCATGGTTCTGTGTGGTGATTTCGATTTTTCCGCTGGCCGTTTCTTGTACCGGTTGGTTTGCACCACGATGCCCAAACTTCAGCTTAAAGGTTTGCGCTCCGCAAGCCAACGATAGTAATTGGTGGCCTAAGCAAATGCCGAAGATGGGGGCTTTGCCTAAAAGCTGCGTGATCGTTTGGATCGCGTAGGTCAGCGGTTCGGGGTCGCCGGGGCCATTGGATAAGAAGATCCCGTCTGGATTCAAATCCATGATTTCGTCGGCAGTCGTTGTTGCGGGTACGACAGTGACGCGAAAACCTTGGTCTGTTAAATGCCGCGCGATGTTGTACTTCATGCCAAAATCCATCGCCACGACGTGGGGGGAGTCTCCATCGGTTTGGCAAGAATCGTTTCTGAGCATCCACCAGTCCGAAAGACTGCCTTGCCAGTCTGAACTTTTGCTGGGCGAAACTTCCTTCACCAAATCACGTCCGACTAAGCTGTCTGAGTTTTTCGCAACAGATACCAAGGCGTCATCGTCGAGCGTTTCGGTCGAAATCGCCCCTTTCATAGCACCATGGCTGCGAATGTGACGCACGAGGGATCTGGTGTCTACGCCCTGAATTCCGACGATACCGTTTGTTTTGAGATAAGTGTCAAGATCCGAGTTCGAACGGTAATTGCTGGGTATTTCGCTAAGGTTGCGAATCACGAATCCCGCCAAATGCGGTTGATGGCTTTCGACATCTTCTTCGTTAACGCCATAGTTTCCGATTTCAGGATAAGTCATCGTAACCATTTGGCCTCGATAACTCGGGTCGGTCAGAATCTCTTGGTACCCGGTCATTGACGTGTTGAAGACCACCTCACCGGTTGTTGTGCCCGGGGAACCGAGTGCAGTGCCAGTGAAAACAGTGCCATCTTCTAATGCAAGTTTAGCGGGTTTTGGTTTTGTTCTATCAGTCATAATCGAATGAATTGATTTAAGGTTTGTGGGCAAGGTTTCTCAAAGGTAGCCATCATCGTTGAAAAAAGTCAAAAAAAAAAGTAGCCCTCTGACGCTTTCAACAATCGGCTTTAGGCAAAACGAGGATCTTGTTTCCCCTACCTTTGGTGTGCTCGCACGTCCATATAAAACAGCCTACGCAGTAACAATGTTACGGTTAGGTCGGCGAAAACGGTGTCCGCGTGATCAAGATTCGCTCGTAAACAATGATTATCAGCTTATGCACACTTTCCTTTTAGATAATGATACCGATCGCCGATACGAATAGTGGCTGTGGGTCTCCGAGACAAAGCGTTTAGCTTTTAATCGGACAGCCAAACTTCGAAGGGTTCCGGTAGCGGCGAGCTGGAACCCTTCATTTTTTATGCGCTCATTTTGATCGCAATCTCTTTGTGCGAGGAATCTTCGCGCCAGAGATCGGTGTTAAACCTCAATCTGTTTTGGTTGGTGGCTTTGGTGAATCGAGTCACTTAATGTGGTGATAAGTTACAAGAACCGATTTGGGAAGAACCGGTTTGGGCGGCCTTCGCCTTATCGGCCTCAGCCTTAATGGTCTTCTGAGCCTTAATGGAATCCGCCTAGTTGGCCCCTGCTTCGCCAGTCACATCGCCTACATGCCTACATAATTGAGAAGTAGTTCTCGCAGGCGAAGTCGATTGATTCGGTGGACAGTTCGTGATCCAGTTGCAGATACTTGCAGTAATTGGTCACTTGCAGCAGTAAATCGCGTGGGTGGCAGTTTCGGAACGCACGGTTGGTTGGCAAGTAGTGCTGTTCGATGAGGTATTTAACCAAATCGGGGCGCCACTCAAACCCGTAGATTTCGCACATGATCTCGAACAGTTTCACGAAGTTTTCGATGGAAGGGTTTTCGACTTCGATTTTGTAAGGGATACGCCGCAAAAACGCGTCATCGACCAGATCCTTAGGTTCAAGGTTGGTTGAAAACACAACCAATTGATCGAAGGGGACGCGGACTTTTTTTCCGTTACTGGTGTTGAGAAAGTCGTACCGTTTTTCCAGTGGAACGATCCAACGGTTGAGCAGTTCGTCGACCGACATCCGTTGTCGACCAAAGTCATCGATCAGCAACAGACCGGTGTTGCTTTTCATTTGAACAGGCGCTTCACTGATGCCGGTTTGTGGGTTGTATTGGATCTCTAAATGTTCCATGGTTAACTCGCCACCGACAACGATCGTGGGGCGTTTGATGCGGACCCAACGTTTGTCAAAGTTGCTTGCCGAGAGGTAGGAATCATCGTCTTCGGGGGGAGCTTCTTCGTGGTTCATCGGATCGAATAGGCGAACGATATCTCGGTCCACCGCGAGCGCTCGTGGAATCCATACGTAAGGACCGAAGGCGGCGGTAATTCGTTCGGCGATACTGGTCTTGCCGTTGCCGGGGTATCCGAACAAGAACATGCCTTTGCCGCTGTTGACCGCAGGGCCAAGTTTCACCATCAGTTTGGGGTCGATCAAAAGATCACAAAACGCTCTTTCGAGGTCTTCTTGGGTAGGGCTTTGATTGTTGATGGTTTGGGCCGTTACGCTTTTGACGTAGTCATTGAAATTGACCGGTGCGCTACCAAAATACGAACACATATTAGAATATCGTTGTGCTCGATCGCGCCCCATTTCTGTCAACCGGCAGATATAATCGTTCATCGCGGCCTGATCGATGTAACCGAGCACCTGTTCGCCTTTGAGTTTGACGATGATTTCTTCGACCATGTTAAACGGCAGGCAGACCTGTTCGCTAATGTCGCGAATCGAGGCTTCACCGCGTGCAAGCAAGAATTTGTAAATCAGTTCTTCAACGCCGCTGCTGCTAATGCCTGCTTCGGCGAAATTTCGCGGCTCCGGAGGCATGAAGGTGCTGTTGTCAGGCCGATCCGGGGCGGCTTCAGTTAGTTCGTGCAGGCTTTCTTGTAATAATTGACGGGTGCCAACCTCAGCAGCAACGCCGGGCGAAACTTGCGTTTGCGGTGCTGCCATCTTTTGCCGGGGCGCGGCCGAAGCCATCGCTGGTTGGGCTGATGGGTGGTTGGCCAGCGATTGGGAAGAGACGCGCGGTACAGTTCCGTTAGCCATTCCGTTAATTCTGTCCAACATGTCGTCTACGCTGAGGGAAGGTGTTTGTTCCATGACTAGATCTCAGGAGTGTGCGTGGTGTGTGGGGAAATTTCTGTACCCAGTAAATTAGGTTTTTAACAACGCAACACGTCTTCAAAGACAGAAGATTTTGATCGCGCAAGGCTCTCCGGCGTTCGATTGTTCCGGTCATAGGGCTGGTTATCGTTATCCGTCAAATACGACAAACCCATTCTCCATTTATGCCCACCACAGGCCGACGTGAAAGTGAATTCAGACCAGTGCAAATTGCAAATTGCCTTCTGGAGGAGGGGGGAGTGATAGGCAATTCCCGAATTTTAGCGGTGAGCTTGGAAAACGTAGTCTTTCCGCAAGCGTTCCCGATGGCTGTGTTTACCAGAATTAGGGCGCATCCCATTACATTCGCTGGAAAAGTCAAGTTTTGGAGGCGCTCGGTGTCACAAAGTTCTATAGGGAACCAAAGGATAAAGTGAACCGAGTGAGCGGAGAGTCAGACGTTGAATCTCCGCCCTCCCCGATAGATTTTTTATAGTAATTGATCTGCGATTCTCAAATGAACTTCATCATCAATTTTCGCATCTTTGGCGGCCGACGCGTAGGCCTTGCAAACGCAGGGGCTAACGTTGCGGGGGCTGTACACAGACTGATTGTTAGTCGTCGGCGCTTGGGCAAGGGCACTTCGATCGTCGGCGCGATTAACCAAGGGCGATTGAATTTCCGTTTCGATGTTGCTGCATCAAGATGGCGACCGCGTACGCCGGACCGCTGGCGTTACAGTTGGCCCCAACTAAATCTGAAAAGTTGATCCTCTGCAGTTCGGGATAATACTGGTCGAAAACCATATCAGCCAAGACACTGCCGGTTCCGACCACCAGCGCAGTGTGCAAGCGATTGCGATGTAGTTCGATGGAACGATCAACGGCTTCGACTAATAGCCTTTGGTAGGCTTTGATCGTTGAGGTTGCAATATTATCGATCGCGGGGCGACCGATTTCGGGGAAGTCACTGCAGACCATTTTTGCCAACCTTCGGCCCGCATCATGAATCGATCTTGAGCGTTGGTCGGCCGTGGTTAGGGCGCTGCTGTCTTCTGCGACCAGGTTCCGCCAGATCAGCGCGTCATCGATGGTGGCAAAGAACTCACGTGCAATTGGGATTTGGTCATCCCCCAATTGAACCGTTTGCAGCAGGCTGCAGATAGGCGTTCGTTCAGCACCGGCATAGATCAACTCACCGTTCCGCAGTCTTTGATAATCTGTTTTTCCTACCGCTTTAACTTCGCCATCGATGATGGGAATGATATCGGAAGTGGTCGACCCAACGTCGATCATCAGCCCTGATTGATTGGGCAGCAAACCCGCCGCGACTTGTGCAGTCGCATGCCAGTTGGACGCCGCCAGCAGTTCCCAGTTTTCCAAAAACGATTCGCCACCACACCACCTCCCGTCTGTTTTATAAAATGCGACTTCATGATTGCGAAACGCCAACAGCACCGCTTCGGCGATGAATTCAACGCCAGTTTTCCGACTGGTGAAGCAATCTGCCAATTCCCCGGTCATTGTCACCGCGACCCGCGCGTCGGCGGGGACAGATAGGGTTTTCGAAATCTCTCCAAGGGATTGGCTGAGCGTTTCCCACCGTTGCCACATGGGAAACGAGACGTTGATTGATCGCGGTTCGGCATCACCCTGTTCCGAGGCGATGTAAACGGCTTTGAGGTTGGCTCCACCGATGTCGATTCCGAGTACGCTCATGGTTTCACGATATCCGCAAGCGCCGCAGGCAAGGTTTCAAACTGAAACTCAAATCCTTGGTCCATTGCTTTTTTAGGTATAACATTTTGTGAGAAGAACAGACTGTTGGCAAATTCACCCAGCGCTAAACGCAGCCCCAGTTTTGGGGCCGGCAAAAACGCCCATCGCTTAACCGCGGTCGCCAAATCTTTGGTGAACTGAGCATTTCTTACGGGGGTTGGAGCGGTCGCATTGTAATTCCCCGCGGCGGTCGTGGTTTGAATCGTCCACTGGATCATGCTTACTAAATCAGTAACGTGGATCCATGGGAACCATTGCTGTCCAGATCCCAGTTTTCCCCCTAAACCGAACTTAAACATGGGAATCATTTTCTCTAGCGCACCGCCGTCGGGGCCCAGCACGATCCCGATCCTTAGTTTCACCACGCGTACGCCGTGATCAGCGATTTCATCGGCCGCTTCTTCCCACGCACGAGAAACTTCGGTTAAAAAACCGTCGCCTGAGCCGTGGGATTCGGTGACAATGGATTCACCGGCATCGCCGTAATAACCGACCGCCGATGCGGAAACGAAAACATCAGGGGCCTGTTGAGCGTTGATTAATCCGCGAATTAAGTTCCGTGTGCCGACGATGCGTGTGTCGTGGATGCTTTGTTTTTTTTGCTTGTTCCAGCGGCCTGCTGCGATCGAGTCGCCCATTAAATTAACGACCGCGGTAACAGACGCGTCGGGTGGAATTTTTAATGGGCCGGCCAAAGGGTCCCATTCCACCACGCGCACGTGCTGAGGAAGTGATTTTCGCGCCTGTTGGGCGTCGCGCGAGGTCACGATGACGTCGTCCAGCAAGGGGATTAGGTAGCTCCCAACGAATCCGGTGCCACCGGTAACTAATGTTGTCATGTTATTTATGCAAAAAATCGGTAAAAAATGATCCCAGCAGTTTACACTGGGAAAAAAACGACAACAGATGCGACAATCCTTTCCAAAATCGCCCCAAGCTATTCAGGCAAAAGTTCTCTGGTTATACTGAATGGCGTTCATAAGATCCCAAGGCGATAATCCTTGCGGGCTTACCCGATATTATCTTAATATGGCCAGCGAAAGTTGGCCGCGTACCCATTGGTCGTCTAACAGGAAAACTATGCCCAAGAACTTGATTGGCCAAGACGCCATCGACCGATTGAAGCAGTGTCGGCAAGACATTCTTTCGGAACTGTCCCAAGTCATCGTCGGTCAGCAAGACGTCGTTGACCAGATCTTGATCACGATCTTTAGTCGCGGCCATTGTTTGCTCGAAGGCGTTCCAGGTTTGGCCAAAACGTTGATGGTCAGCACCATCGCCAAGACATTGGATCTATCGTTTTCGAGGATTCAGTTCACGCCCGACCTGATGCCCGCTGATATCACCGGCACTGAGATCATTGAAGAAAACAAAACAACTGGGGCGCGTGAGCGTCGTTTTCTTGAAGGCCCCGTGTTTTCGAATATCATTCTGGCTGACGAAATCAATCGTACCCCCCCAAAAACCCAGGCCGCGTTGCTCGAAGCGATGCAAGAACGTACGGTTACGGTGGGGCGCGTTCGTCACGATCTGGCCGATCCATTTTTTGTGCTCGCTACGCAGAATCCGATCGAACAAGAAGGCACTTACCCGTTGCCTGAAGCGCAACAAGACCGCTTCATGTTCAAAGTTTTTGTAAACTACCCGACATTTACGGATGAACTGGAGATCGCGCGGCGGACCACGGCGAGAGCCCAAAATGAGGTGAAACCTGTGCTCAACGGCGCCGACATTCGTCAGCTTCAAGACACCATCCGCGACGTTCCTGTTTCCGATCACGTTATTAAGTACGCCTTGACCTTGGTCCGGCAAACGCGTGTGGGCACCGAAGGGGTTCCAGATTTTATCACCCAAAACGTCGGTTGGGGCGCTGGACCACGCGCTGTACAGTTCTTGCTCCTTGGCGGAAAAACTCGCGCCCTGCTTCACGGTCGGACTCACGTGACCACCGAAGACATCGCGGAATTAGCCAAACCCGTTCTGCGGCATCGATTGGCAATCAACTTCGCCGCCCAAAGTGATGGCGTAACGCCTGATGATGTCATCCAACAACTGATTCAATCCACCCCCGCGAAAGAGGACGAGCTGACTTCTGATGCCCGATTCCAAAAGATTTTTACATCCTGAAGCAATCAAACGCATTGCGCGGATGGATCTGCGGGCTCGGCATGTAGTCGAAGGTTTTCTTTCGGGAAAGCACCGCAGTCCGCATTTCGGGCAATCAGTTGAGTTTCGTCAGCACCGCGAGTATGCGCCCGGTGACGACCTGCGCCACGTTGACTGGCAGGTTTGGGCGCGGCAGGACCGCCTGTACGTAAAGCAATACGAATCGGATACCAACATGCGCGTTAATTTGTTGGTGGACGTTTCCAACAGCATGAACTACGGCAAAGGTGCGTTTTCCAAATTCGAATACGCGGCGACGATTGCGGTTTCCTTGACCTATTTAGTGCTAAAGCAACAGGATGCCATTGGCTGTTTGACTTTTGATGCGGCGGTGAGAGAACGGATCCAGACTCTTTCACGTAAAACGCAGATGCAGGCAATCATGAACGCTTTGCAATCGACTCAACCGGCAAATAAAACCGATCTCTCGGGGATCTTTAAACAAGCGGCCGAAACGTTTCCAAAACGAGGGATGATGGTCGTTGTATCCGATTTGCTTTCGGACGTGGAACTGACGTTAAAAGGGCTGCGATTGCTGCGGCAGCGCGGTCACGACGTGTTGCTGTTTCATGTGATGGACGACGATGAACTTGATTTCCCATTCACCGGACCTACCAGGTTCGAGGGTCTCGAATCAGAGACTAAACTCGCCTGTAACCCTAAAGCGCTGCGCGAAGGGTATCTCGAATCGTTAGAAGAATTTCTCAACAGCCTCCGCCGCGGATGTGCCCAATCTGCGGTTGACTACGCTTTGGTCAAAACGAGTGATTCAATCGATGCGGTGTTGGCCAGTTTCCTATCGTCACGGATGGAGGTACGCAGATAACAACCGGTTTTTCCCGGCACAACGATTTGCACGATCTGGTCATGTTCGAAAACATCTTTTCATCTTCACCCAGCGTTTGGGCCGGTTTAGTAGCCGGTGCCGTCGCGATCCCAATTTTGATTCATCTGATCAATTTGGTGCGGCATAAAACCGTGCATTGGGCAGCGATGGAGTTTCTACTTAAAAGTCACAAACGAAATCGCAATTACATTTGGATCAAACAACTGTTGTTGTTGCTGGCGCGGATCGCGTTGCTGTTAATGGCGTTGGTGCTGTTGGGGCAAGTCGGTTGCGACGGCGATCGTATCTCGCGATTGTTGGGCGCACGTTCGACCCATCACTATGTTTTGCTGGACGACAGTTTTTCGATGTCGCAACGCGGCGACAATGAGAACGATCCTGCCGCGTTCGATCGCGCCAAAGCCACGCTGTCGTTGATTGCCCGACGGGCTCGTGATCGGCAGAATCAAAAGTTCACGTTGCTGCGATATTCGAAAGTGCCTGTCGACCAAATTCAAGTCGCTTCATCGGTAGATGAAGTAAACTCCGTTGCAGATATTGAAAATATCTTGGTCGATAGCCAGTTTGAAGCCTTACTGGAAACGGTCAAAGGCACTTTAGAGCTGTCGTGGTTGAACGTGGGTATCGAAGCAGCGCTCAAACGCGTGTCGACTTTGGTCGACGAACGATCCGATGAAAATGCAATCGTCTACGTGTTGTCCGATTTTCGCAGCAAGGATTGGGAAACGACAAAACGGATTGCGGATGACCTGGCTGCGATCCGCGGGGCAGACGGTGCGATTGAACTGATCAACTGTGCGACGACAACAACCGCGAACGTTGCCATCGTCGACCTCCAAGCGCTTAGCAACGTGCGGGTTGCTGGCACTCCGCTGATGATGCAACTGAAGGTGAAAAATTTTGGCACTGACCCCGTAAGTAAAGTCCAAGCCCGAGTTTCGACTGCATCATTTAGTCAACCGAATATCCCTGAGGGTTTGAGTTCGCGCAAAGAGGATTTGCCGACCGTGTTCATCGCCGAAATCGCTCCCGGTGAAACTCAAACACGAAACTTCCCGGTATTCTTTGAAACCGTTGGCACCCATGCGGTCACTACAGAACTGAAAAATGATGGAGTCACGGCCGACAATCTTCGGCACTGTACCGTTGAGTTTGCGGCATCTTCTAAAGTTCTGATGATTGACGACGCCGAGCAATTAAACAGCGACTTCCTCAGCCTCGCACTGAGCCCTAACGGTTCGACGGGGGTTGAACCGGTGTTTGCGACCAAGGATTTTCTGCGTGACGCAACGCTCGAATCGCTGACGGAATTCGAAGTCATATTTTTGCTCGATGTTGACAGTTTGGACGATGTCTCAGTGCGTAAGATCGAGACGTTCTGCCGTGAAGGTGGTGGTGTCGCGTTTTTTGCTGGGCCCAAATCTGACATCAGTTTCTACAACCGACTTCATAATGATGGGCGAGGCATTTACCCGATTGAATTACAACAGGCGGTTGAAATTACCGAAGACCCGTCCTCAACAGCGCCTGATTTCCAAGCCGCGATTCATCCGATATTTGCGCCCGTTAATCGCCAGAAAAATACCCTCTTGGATTTGGTCTCTGTCGAACAGGTTATCGTACCAACCCGTTCTTGGTTGTTGCAGAAACCGCCCGGGACAGAAGTCATCGCTTCGGTGCGCGGCGATTCGAAGCGGCCATTGGTTGTCTCCAGCGCATTGGGTAACGGACGGGTGTTCGCGTGTACCACCACTGCCGGCCCGGTTTGGAATAATTGGGCACGAAATGCGACTTTTCCGCCGATTATGTTGCTGATGCATGATTTTTTAGCCGCTGGAAGACAGACCGCCAACAACCAACTGATACAGACTCCTTTCGCCCTCAATGTTGATCGCGACGCATTTCTGCCCAAGGCGCAGATTTTAAAACCGGTCGCCGACAATCAACCGCGCGAGCAAATGGAATTGATTTTGGCGCCTACCGAAGACGGTGTTTTAACCAACCAGATCTCCGGTGCTGCCCAAACTCAATCTGGTGATGAATTTGATGTCCAGCGCCCCGGCGTGTTTGACTTTTGGCTACAGAAAAGTGCTGGCGAATTTTCAGTGATCCGAAAATCGTTCAACGTCGATGTCGCAGAGAGCGCGCTGACTCAAATCTCGAACGCCAAATTAACCAATCAATTGGATGCCGCCCAACCGGCCCTTTCACAGTGGAATACGTTCAACCCCGAACCCGCAGTCCGTCAAGCATCCTCGATGACTCACTTTTTTCTCATTTTGCTAACGGTTCTGCTGATCGCAGAACAATGGTTAGCATATTCTTCCAGCTACCATCTATCTTAGCCACGTATGATTTTGCAATCTGACATTCGAACGTTCTACGAACTGCAACCGGTGCTTCCGGTGGGGCAGTGGTGGCAAGTTGGTTTGCTTGTCGCGGCGGTGGTGATTTTGCTGTTATGGTCGATCTGGATGTATCGCCGGGACAGTGTCGATCTTAACCCGGCGTCTTCATTCTTGCTGACGGTGCTACGTTTGTTGTCCATTGGGGCGCTGGTTTTGTTTGTCGTTAACCCGGGCCAGCGCAGCGAAACACGCATCGTTAAGCCGTCTCGGCTGGCGATTCTGATGGACAATAGCCTAAGCATGGGGTTGATGGATCCAGCGTCTCAAGACACCGCCGATCGGGTCGTCCGATATCAACCTTTGGTAAAATGGATCAAGGAACCGCATGTTCAGCAATTTCGTTCGGATCATCAGGTTTCGATTTACCGGTTTGGAGATGCCGACCAACCCGAACTGATTCAAGAGCTTCCGAAGTTGAGCGATACCGGTGGTTCTAAGTTCGATTTGAGTTCAGCGGAAAAAAGTGGACTTACCGCATCGGGAACAATTGCTTGGGGGGCCGTGGTGATCGGTTGCTTTGCGATCTTTTGCGCTGCGTTTGGCTTAATTAACTATAGAAAGAAACGAGTTTCAACGCTGGATCAATCGAATTCTCGATTTGGGACTTGGTGGTTCAGTTTAGGGGTGCTGTTATTTTTTGTTGCACTGTTGAATTTAGCCGCGGGCGATCTATGGGCGCCGAGACTGAGTCTCGCCCAGGCGCTCGGAGTATCGTCGGTTCAAACGAAAGTCCCTGCGTTCCACCCTGCCCTGCAGAGAGCAACGAAAGGTGCCACGCAAGTTTCCGCAGATGGCGAATCTTCAGAAACAGAAGCGATTGTTTGGGATGCCGAAATTACTCCTCAAGGCACTTCGACGCGTTTGGGGTCTGCGATTCAATACATCGTCAACAAAGAACAGGGGGGGCCCATCGCTGGCATCGTTGTGTTCTCTGACGGACAGAGTAATTCTGGTATCCCGGTAGATCGTGCTATCGCGTCGGCGACCAACGCCGGTATCCCCGTTTTCACCGTTGGCATCGGCAATGCGGACCGGCCTCAGAATGTGTTGGTCGACAGCATCGAGTCGCCCGAACGTGTTTTACCCGGCGATAAGTTTCAAGTAAAAGCACTTATTAAATCGTTTGGTTTAGAGGGGCGGACGGCGCGGGTGCAGTTGGTCAGCGTCGATGAAAAGGAAACTGAAGCCGAGGTCGTTGAGGATGAGACCAATGTGCGGATGCTTGGCGATGGTCAAGCGGTCCGGGTTGAGTTTGCAACCTCAAGAAATTTGCTTGGTAAAAGGAGGTACGAAATTCGTGTCGACCCATTCAAAGAAGACCTCGACACGCGCGATAATCGGCTGGCAACAGTTGTGGAGGTCATTGAACAACAGACGCATGTGTTATTGATTGCCGGTGGCCCGACGCGCGAGTTTCGTTTCTTGCGCAATCAGCTTCACCGCGACAAAGACATCCATCTTCATGTGTGGCTGCAATCTGCTGATGCCGGCGCTGATCAAGAATCGGACGTGTTATTACAATCGTTCCCAAATCAACGCGCAGAAGTTTATAAGTACGACTGTATCATTGCGATTGATCCTGACTGGCGGTTGATGGACGCCAATCAGATGAAGACGTTGGAACGCTGGGTTGCCGAACAGGCTGGTGGTTTGATTACCATCGCGGGCCCCGTCAATACACCCCAGTGGACGCGCCAACCGCGCGGTGATGACTCGATTGACATTGTTCGAAAACTTTACCCTGTTTCATTCTACAGCCAAGGTTCATCGGTGCTGAAGTTGGGGCGGTTTGGCGGAGCGACTGCATTCCCGCTGGAATTCACTCGCCAAGGGCGATCGGCCGAGTATCTTTGGATTGGAGATTCAGCAGGAGAAAGCCAAGAAACTTGGGCAAAATTCGACGGCGTGTTCGGGTACTACGCGGTGAACGATGCTAAATCGGGAGCGGAGATATTAGCAAATTTTGCTGACCCAGAAACGTCCATAGATGGCCAATTGCCGATCTATTTATCCAGCCAATTTTACGGTGCCGGACGCGTTTTCTTTCAAGCCAGCGGCGAAATGTGGCGGGTCCGACGATTGGATGTTGCCTACTTCCAGCAGTACTACACGAAATTGATTCGTTGGGCCAGCCAAGGCCGTTTGTCGCGTGATTCGACGCGCGGAGTGCTTTTGACCGATCGCGAGCGGTGTTGGATGGGAGATACGATTCGCGTTCAAGCGATCTTAAAAGATGCTCAAGACCAACCGCTGGATTACCCGCAAGTCGAAGCAAACCTAATTACGCCGGGGGCATTGACGCAAAACCTTACGCTGCGTTCGAATCCAAATGCAGCGTCCCCAGGAAGTTTCACTGGCAACTTTGTAGCCGGTGCCGAAGGAGAGTATCGCATCAATCTAGCCATTCCTGAGAATCCGAATCTTGATGTGTTGACCGCGACGGTGGTGGCGACGATCCCCGATCTTGAGAAAGAACAACCGCAACGCAACGAGGCTGTGTTGTCAAAGATTGCGAAAAATACGGGTGGAAAGTACTTCGAATCGATCAAGTTGTTCTCCAACGCCCCCGACCATTCGGAGCCAGCGGCGCAATTGATATCTCCGCAAGATCAGGAAACGATTATCGCGGGAACCTTCGATCGGTTCTTCAAACGCAAGTTTATGATATGGGTTCTGGGGCTTTTGACCACGTCCTTGGCTACCGAGTGGATCCTCCGTCGATTGCAAAAATTGGCGTAGCCAAAATCAAATCACGGCCACTTCATTGATGATTGAATCACGACCATGCGACAAATCTACTTAGACTACAACGCCACGACGCCGATCGCACCGAGCGTCATCGAGGCGATGATGCCGTTTTTCTCCAACCACTATGGGAATCCGTCAAGCGCTCATGCGATGGGTCGCGCCGCGAATGAGTCGATTGAAGATGCGCGATGTAAGGTCGCAGGGTTGATCGGTTGTGATCGCAACGAGATCGTCTTTACAGGCTGCGGCACCGAAGCCAATAACCTCGCGCTCAAGGGGGTGATGCTGGCCGAGGGACACGCGCGGGGACACATGGTCATTTCCGCGATAGAACATCCAGCAATCTCCGAACCTGCAAAATTTTTAGAACGGATAGGGTGTGAACTAACCATCGTGCCGTGCGACGAAAACGGTGTCGTGCGGGCCGCAGATGTCGAAGCGGCAATCAGGCCGAATACAAAATTGATCAGTGTGATGCACGCCAACAATGAAATTGGAACCATCCAACCCATACGGGAAATTTCGGAGGTCTGTCGCTCACGTAATATCCTACTGCATTCCGATGCTTCGCAAACGACGGGCAAGATCCCTGTTTCGGTTGATTATTTGGATGTTGATTTGCTGACGATGGCGGGGCACAAGTTCTACGGCCCCAAGGGGATTGGCGTGTTGTTTGTGCGCGAAGGGTTAGGGCTTGAATCATTGTTGCATGGTGCGGGACACGAACAGGGGGTTCGTGGCGGCACTGAAAATACACCCTACATCGTAGGACTTGGCCAAGCGGCGGTGCTGGTTTCAAAAAGCCTTGATGAATCGGTCGAAAAAATGACCGACTTGCGAGATCGATTGTACGACCAACTCAGTCACAGCATCGTTGGTTTACGAGTCAACGGTTACAACGCTGAACGGTTACCGAATACGCTCAGCGTGTGCTTCCCCGAAGTCGTGGGGGATGAACTCCTGCGACGTGTTCCTGAAATTTGCGCCTCAACCGGGGCCGCATGCCACAGCGGCGAAGTGTTCGGATCCTCGACACTGTCGGCGATGGGGCTGAGCGACCCGCAGATTGCAGGCACGGTCCGGTTGTCGGTCGGTTGGACAACGTCAGAAGAAGAAATTGACCGCGCCGCGAATCTTTTGATCGATGCATGGGAGAACTTAGTCGGCGTCGCCTGAGCACCGTTCACCGTTGGTAGAACGTGAGCATTAGGAAGAACGTAAGAGTTTTCGGTCCGCGCAGGAAAACAGATCGTCGGCGTAAGATCTCCCCACGCCGTATGCGACTCAAGACGAACGTGTTATCGAGCGTAAATTCGATCGGCGAATTCGGCGGCCATTTTCAGGAATTCCGGATCAACGGGTGAGTAGTGATCCATCGTTTGCCGAGTGAAAAATTGTTTGTCTTTGGAGGGGCACGCGTCATGCAACCTTTTTCCAAACTTCACCGGTACGACTCGATCGGCCGCACCATGAGATTGTAATAGCGGCCCGTGATAGTTGGAGATCAGCGATGCGGAGTCGAATTTATTTGTCATCATCCATTTTATTGGTGCCCAAGGGTACTTTTCCGCTGCAACCGCTGGAAGTGAATTGAAAGTGCGTTGTAGGACCATGCCCTTGGCGCCTTGGTTCACGCCAACGTAGACCGCCGGCCCACCGCCAATTGAAAATCCTTCTACGATCACATCAGCGGGCTGGATTTGGAAACGTTGGCATAACCAATTCATCGCTGCGTCGGTGTCACTTTTGATTCCTTTTTCAGAGCTTTCACCTTCACTTTTTCCGTACCCACGATAGTCGAAGATAAACAGATTCGCTTTCATGGTTTCGCCCATGAGTTTTGCCACGCCCGGGTTGGCGCTGGTGATATTTTCTGCGTTTCCATGGCAGTACAACACATATCTTTCACTGGCGAATTCACCATTGAAGAAAGGAATCATCCATCCATGAAGTTTTGTCCCGTCAGCAGAGGAAAAATAGACGTCTTCGAATCTAAACGTAGGCCTGTAGTCCCCGTGGGCGGAAGATTTTCCGGGGTAAACCAAGTTGTTTTCGAAAATCACCAGCAGGCTCAGGGCGCCGACATACAAAACTCCACAAGAGATAAGGGTTCGTTTGAGCCAGAGGGCAAGTTTCGATTTCAACTTCAACATACTTAAAAAAAGCATTCAAAAAGTCACGAAGGCAGGTGTAGCGCGTCGCACAGGAACCTTACATAGGGCATCGCAAGTTTCATTCGGTTGATGGTTTCGTCAACGATCGATCTACTGAACAGGTCACTCCGCTTCAGCGTCGTCATTGCGATATGGTCCTTGCGTTTCAAGTCTTCGATCAGAGGGTGGTCATTTTCATATCCACGCGGAGGACGGACCAGCGAATTCCCATAAAGTTCGAACGTTTCGCGAAAAACCTTTTTCCTGACGATGCGTTTCCATCGGGCAGCCTGATCATCGATCCCAATACGGATCTGATTCAAAGGCGCACTCGGCGGGCACCAAATCCCCGATCCGAGGAACACCTCGCTCAAATCAAAATGAAAATAGAAACCCGGAGCATGGACATCTTTCCCCACTTCGTGCCGGAAATGAATGCCAAGGTTTGTTTTATAAGGTGTTTTGTTTTTGGAAAATCTTGTGTCCCGATAAATTCTCAGCAGCGACCCGCCAGATCGTTTTGGAATTGCCAGAAAATAAGGGCTGACCTTCGCCTTCATCGGTGCTTGAATCGCTCGAATGAATTCTAACGCGGGTTCCGCGACGTGACGCAGATAACGTTCCTTGTTGGCGTTGAACCAGTCTCGATTGTTATTCTCTTTCAACTCCGAATAAAAGTCGATCATCTCGCGCGGAAACCCACTGAAAGTGTTTGCCATGCTGTCATGCATTCCGTGTTAATTTTGGTGGGGGAGGGTAACGAGATCAGGGAAACTGTTTCCTTTTACAGTCTAGGAGACATTATATTATTGGATGCGTCCCAAAAATTGTTAGAGTTGAAAATTGGTCTCCTGAAGGCGACGCTGTCGCCCCTTGAAATCTTCAACTTAAACGTTGTTTCGAGCCGACTGGGAAACCAACAGGGAGGACTGTAATATTTTTGAAACGATTGGGCAAGTTTCTTCTGGTGAAGCTGGCGTAATCTTTCGCGATTTTCTTCGTAGCACCGTGCGGCAGATGATTAGTGAGGTGATGGCGGAGGAAGTCAATGAGCCTTGTGTCCCTAAGCATCGGCCCAATGACAGCGACTATACACGAGCTGGTTCGAGCCCCAGACGCGTGCTTGTCGGCAGAGAACGGGAAGAGGTGATTCTTCCATGTGTGCGTCATAAAACCCAATCGGCCAAGCCGCGTCAGGTGCAGTTGGCCAAGGCCTTGCCGAACAAAAGTGAAGCTCTTTGCGTATGCAATCGGGCTGCGAGATCGACACATTCTACGGCGATGGTGCTTACGACAGTTGGGACATTCACGACCGATTACAAGAGCAAGAAATCGACGCGATCATTCCACCTCGCCGTGGCTCGGTGGCCAAACAGCCCGCCAATTGCAATGCCGATCCATTGCCGCGCGACCAAAGCGTTTGACACATTCGCCGCGACGGTCGCAGAGCGTGGAAGGAGCAAGTTGGTTATCATTGCCGCTCCAACGCTGAAACCGCAATGTCGCGACTCAAAGGCGCCTTCGGTGATCGCTTGAAAAACAGGAAAATGGAAAATGGAAAACCTGAAAACCGAAACTGATATCCGATGCAAAATCCTCAGCATGTTGGTCATGCTGGGAATGCCTTTATCCTTGGGGAGTTAGGAAACTAGGTCGATTTCAACTTCCAACTGCGCTGCGTCTTGATTGACCAAGCTCACCGGTGGCAGTAGCAACACTGAAAAGTAGAAAACGTAAATCGTTTTAATCACGCCTTTAAGGCTTTCTACTGGTAGAGATCAGCTAAAAGAGTTCTCGCGGAAGCTACTATGTTATTCACTGGGAATTTTTTTACTGTTTTTGTGTTTGGATTGTTCTCGTTATTGGGTTTTTTGGGTTGGACGATTATTGCCGCCGGATGCCGTCAGAGGTTTCATCTGCGTTGTCAATCGCTTTCCTCAAACTTTAATCCTGATCTTCGCGTCGTAAGATTCGGCGACTCCGTCACCACTGTGATTACCGTCGTCTAACACGTGTTTCGCGGCACGATGACGCGTGCCACGCAAGCATCGTCCACTCACTGAGGGGCGAAAAGAAGCCTCATTAGCGCTGGATGTTTGACGTTGCTGAATTGAGGTCACCCCACCAATGCGGGGTCTTCCCTTTTCGCAGGGGCTTTTGGGGGGAGTTCTTCGAATTCGTCCTCGCGATAAACCGACATGCCCAATTTCTGCAACAACCGTGCATAGGTGTCGTAGAAAACTGGGACCAATACCAAGATCAACAGCGTCCCAAACAGCAACCCAAAAATCAGACTCACCGCCATCGGAATCAGTACTTGAGCTTGTAGTGAGCGTTCCAAGAGCATCGGAAACAGTCCGGCGATCGTCGTCATGGAAGTCAATAGAATCGGGCGGAAACGGCGGCGACCGGCACTCATAACGGCATCGAAAATAGAAATACCTTCGCGAATTCTGGCGTTGATGAAATCAACCAATACGATCGAATCGTTCACCACAACGCCGGTCAGCGCAATCAATCCGAAATAACTGAACAGGGTCATCTCCAGCCCCAAGATGCCATGTCCGACGATGGCTCCGCACCACGCCACAGGAATGATCGCCATGATAATTAGCGGTTGCACATACGAGCGGAACTCCAGCGTCAACAGCACATACATGCACAGCAACGCGACTCCAAATCCGGACATCATGCTGGCCATGCTTTCGGCGGTTTCGGCGGCCTGGCCTTCCCAGTTGAAATTTAGATTCGCACCGTATCGATCTTGGTATCGCTGGACCAGACTGGGAGCAAATTCATTTTGCAATTCGGAAATAATTTTTGTGGCGTTGCCTTTGGTTTTATCCACATCTGCGGTCACGGTGATGCTACGCAGTTGATTCAAGCGATTGATTTCAGCGACCTTCCGTTTGTATCTCAGTTCCGCAACCTCGGTCAACGGTCGCTCCATCCCCTGGGCATCGCGGACACGCAAATTATTCAGCCCCTCCATCGAGATTCGATCACCACGCGGATACCTCACCATTAGCTTGACTTCGTGTCGTCCGCGCTGAAGCCGCATGACTTCATCACCAAAATATGCTCCGCGAATGGTCTCCGCGACATCAGCCTCATCCAGTCCCGACGATTGGCCTTCTTCGGTCAATCGGATGCTGACCTCCCATTTCCCTAATCGAGAGTCGTCCTCAATGTCGAAGACACCCACGCGTTGGGCGAGAAACGTTTTGCACTCTTCGACGGCTTGATCTAAGTATTGGATACTGCGCTCATCGGCCAGCACTTTGAATTCGATCGCGGCGCCGCCGGGGCCAATCGATTTTGCATCGAACTTTAGCGCTTCGGTACCCGAAATTTTTGGAACCGATTCACGCCAACGTCGAATCAAATCGCGCGTCGAAAAATCGCGTTCCGATGGCGGCGTCAGCAGAACCGAAACCGTCGCAACGTGACTGCCTTTGGTGACTCCGGTAGGGCCACGCAGGGCGTCACCGCTTTCACCGATTTTCTCGTAGAGATTGTGAATAACGCTGGGGTGGCCGTTGGGGAAGTTCGCCGTTACGGTCCCCTTAATCTGTTCGTCGATTGCCAAAAACGCGGACCGTAATTTTTCCGCTGCTGAGGTGGCAAATTTACCTGCGGTGCCGTTAGGGAACGCGACGACGGAATTGATCTCACGGCCGTCGAGTTTCGGAAATGCTCCGACTTCGATAAAGCCTGCTTTCATCAAACCCATCACCGCTGCAAACCCGAAAATAATGCCGCCATAAACGATGGGTTTAAAATTCAAACAAAATGCCAACACAGGGTCGTAAATTCGATCGATCACTAATGCCAGCGCGCGGGTGGCGATCGAATTTAGAAATTCCAAAACGAAGATCAATGGTTTAAAGATGAAAAACACCAAACCTAGGGTCTTGGTTAGCAAGTTGTCATCGTGGGCCAAATGAGCGGGCAAGACAAATGTGCTTTCCAGCAATGAAATTACCAACATCGCAATCACCGCCAACGGCATGATCGAGATGAATTTCCCCATCACCCCCACAACATAAAACAACGGCATAAAGGCGATGACAGTCGTCGAAACCGAAGCCGCAACGCTGGGAAGAACTTCGACGGTGCCTGCCACCGCGGCCTGCACGTACGGCAGGCCTTCTTCTCGTTTTAGATAGATATTCTCCCCAACCACGATCGCATCATCGACGACGATCCCTAACGCCATCAGAAACGCGAACATTGAAAGCATATTCAAAGTTTGTCCGAACGCCAGCAACACAAATCCGGCGCCAAGAATCGAAATGGGGATGCCCATTGCCACCCAAAACGCAAGCCGCAGATCTAAGAATATCGCCAGCACGATGAAGACCAAAATCAGCCCTTGGAGGCCATTGCGTCCCAACAGTTCGATTCGATCAACGACGTCTTCGGAAACATCTCCCCACGTCTCTAACCGGTACCCCTGCGGCACTTTCCTGTTAGCGACGTAATTTTTCACGGCTTCAACGACGGTGAAAAGATCCTCTTCATCAGTCTTTGAAATTTCGATCACTAATCCTTCACGGCCGTTGATCAGATTCACAGCCGTTGATTCTTCGAATCCATCGATGACCGTTGCCATCTCTCCGACGGTGACGACGTCTCCATTGGGACGCGTGATAACGGGTAAGGTTTCAATCCCCGAACCAACTTCGCGCTTATTGTCGCCGCGGAGCAGCAATTCTTGGTTGGCTGTTTCCATCTTGCCGCCGGGAACGTTCACGTTCTGTTGACTGATAGAGTGCGCGAATTGGCCAAGACTGAGTCCGAACTCTCGAAGTGTGTCTTCGGAGACCTCGACCGCGATTTCATAGGGCCGCGCACCCGCGATTTCGGCCGACGTGATCGCCATGCCTTTGGGTTGATACAGCGTGGAAAAGAAACCGCGCACCCTGTTCTTCGGTGGCACGGGGCGCAAATTGAGCAGTTCCTGTCGAACGTCTTCGGCCAACTGGCGAAGTTGAATTTCGCGTTGGAGAGCTTCAGGCCCATCGCGCGGCGAAATTTCGGAAAGTTCAGGCCCGATCACGCCAACAGAAATCGCTGGCGCCCTGAAAACGATTTGTTTAACTTCAGGATCTTCGGCCCGCGGTGGAAGAAGCGACTGAACTTGTTGGATTTCAGATCGAACTTCGTTCAGCACTTTTTGAACATCGTCAATGTATCCGTGAAGCTCCAAAATAACGTAACCGAAGCCTTCATTGGCGACCGAAGTCATCTTTTTTACGCCTTCAACACCGCCGACGGCCGATTCAACTTTTTGGCAAATACCTTCTTCGACTTCCTCCGGCGTTGAACCCGGGAAGGCGACCGACACCAACACAATTTCCAACGCAAACGCGGGGAAGACTTCGCGCCGCATAATGATCATGCTGATTGAACCAACGATTAACGATGCAATCAAAACGGTGTTCATCGCAGGCGAATTTTGAATCGCCCATTTGATAATGGATTTCATAGGGCTTCACGTTCGAGTTGGCGGTGTTTCGTTGGCGCTAGAATTCGATATTCGAGTTGACCTAACGCTCTTCGGAGAAAACAACACCGTGACTTACAAACTGGCTTCGGTGGTTTTAGCCAATGGATCGTCTCCGACCCGATCCTTTTCCGCATGAGCGTTTGGGGTTCCGTCGGCACCCGCGATGTTGACGACGGTTCCATTGATTGGTTGCGATAACGGTGTCACGACAACAGCATCGCCAGAGGTGATGCTGTTGTTGATGGGACGTATCACGACCACGCCCACCTTTTCGCCGTCCACGATGCTTTGGGTTCGGTCAATGATCTCAATTTTTGCGGATTCCAACTTCCCTTGGACAACTTTCCAAACAAAGTTCCCTGGTTGTAATGCCATTTCACTGATCGCAAGCAGGTTTTGCGATTGATCGGAACTGGAGGTGTAAACTTCGACTCGACATTTGACGAACATGTTCCTGACCAAGGCGCGCGGGCCGAATTCGGTTTCGGTGATCGGGTTGGGAACGATGATCCGACAAGGAACAGTTTTGGTGATTTCATCGCGTCCGATGCCGTTGAATCTCTCAAGCGTTCCCTTCCAGGTCGCTTCAGCGTCGTCGGATTCGAAGATTGTGACATCTGTTTTGGGCAATTGGTATGCGATTAGTCTTGGGTCTTTGGGGAACGGTTGGTTGGGATCGGGTTTCGAATTTTTTCGGATCCAATTTAGTTCGGTAGACGTCAAATTACACACGACCTCAGCGACGCTGACATCTTCAAACATCGCGATCGCCGTTCCCGGGGCCACATAATCGTTTTCTTGGATCATTTCCGATACGATGACACCATCGGTAGGCGCGGTGATCGAAACTCGTCCAAGGTTTAGTTCGGATTTTTCAAGTTGGCTGTTTGTCAATTCGAGCGCTGACTCTAACCTGACCGCAGCAGCCTTCAGCAATACCAACGCATTTTCGCGCGTCGTTAAGTTCGTTTTCGCCGCATTGAGAGCGCGGCGTGCCTGATCGACTTCGGATCTGGAAAGCGCGTCGCTCAAACGTTCAGTGCGTTTGAAGTCTCGTAGTTGAATTTCGTAGTCCTGTTGTGCGAGTTCGAGGTTTCTTGCTTCGCCTTCGATCTGCCGCTGGTTTTCGATGATTCTTTTTTCAGCCTGTTGGACCTCGGCGGTCAGTGATTTCAAATCGGCTTGGTAGTCTTTGGCATCGATTTCGGCGAGCGGCGTTCCTGCCAACACGAAGTTACCGGCTTGGAACTCAGGGTACTTGGTGACGATTTTCCCGACGACTTCAGCCGCGATTTTAACTTCGCGGTGAGCTTTAACGGCCCCGGGAACAACAAGATCTATCGCTCCAAAATAGGGCTTCACCGTTTCGATACTGACCTGTGGAATCAGGGCTGTAGAATCTTGGGTTGCGGGTTTTTCCGCCAAACTGCTCAAAAAGAAATAACTGCCAACCGCAGCGGCGATAATAATCGTCGAACAAAGATACTTTAGTATCTCGGTCCTAGCGTTCGGCGAAAGTCGGCGTTTGCTGATTTCAGGCATGGTGATCAGAGACGATGCGGGTTGCGAATTTGTTTATGAATCGACAACCAGAGGGCGTTCTCGACACTTTTATTATACCGACGATCTAGCACTCTCAACAACAGCTGTTGTTTTGTCTGGGGTTTGGTTTGACACCGTCCCCGGATGATTGTCCCCGGAACGCTCGGCTTCTTCGTTGGCAGCACGGATTCCGGCAAGTGAAAAATCAAAGATTTGCTTCGCCAAACTGTTAACTGAAAAATTGGACGCGTATTGATCTTCGGAGATCACCATGCGGTTGATGTCACCGGCAAAGCGGTACCAAACACATTGCGAAATGACACTGAAGCTCAACTGATGAACTTTTGTTGGAGTGACCGAATCATCCACCATCTCCGCAACTGTCCCAAACACCATTTTGAGGAAGGGTTCGATGTAACCGTCGATCAGTGGTTTAGCGGCTGGGGATGGGGCCAGAATTTCAGACATCAGAATCTTCACTGGCCAAGGTTCCACATCGTTTCCCACCAGTCGGTTGAGCAGCAACAAAATAACCGAGCGCAAACGGTCTTCCGGCGATCGCAACGCCGAAAAGTCCGGAGTGGGAAACTTCTGGGCTCCAATTTCACGGGCCAACAGCAGCGTCTGTTGATAGAGGTTTTTTTTGTCCCCGAAATAGTAATTGACGCTGGCGATGTTGACCTCTGCGGCGTCGCAAATCTCTCTTACCGTGGAACAGCGAAACCCTTTTTCAGCAAATGTCTTGCCCGCAGCGAGCAAAATTCGATTTTTAGTGCAATTTGGATTCTCTGAGTCGTGAACTGTTGAGGTCATGCGAGGTGGCTCCAGAGGGACGAA
This sequence comes from uncultured Pirellulaceae bacterium, assembly GCA_937944405.1. Classification (GTDB taxonomy): domain Bacteria; phylum Planctomycetota; class Planctomycetia; order Pirellulales; family Pirellulaceae; genus Mariniblastus. The sequence continues at coordinate 7,925 of CALDYR010000108.1, read as the reverse complement.
GAATAGAGACATTTGTCGACGAAACTCATGACGTGGGAAGGTCGCCATGGAAACGGCAACGCGATAGGTCTGGTGGGTCTGACATGTTGTTTATCGACGTTATTTTCTGTTTTAATTGATGATCGCGCCGGCTGCACGTCTTTCGTGGAAAAAGTTTCGCGCTAAATTGAAAAGCAATCAAAATAACTCTGGTCGCCAGACAAAACAGCTTGACAGCACCAAGTCGTCACGTGCGTCGGAAAATTCACTGGATGTTTTGGATCGGGCATGCCCCGGGTGGCCCGGGGCATGCCGTAAGGTCTACCGTGAAAATTGTCCCCAAGGGCCCCGCACAAAGACTATTTTGGCATCGCTCTTACTGCCCCGGTCGAGATCCCACCGTCAACTAAAATCGTTTGCCCCGTTACATAAGCGCTGGCGTCAGAGGCCAAAAACACTACCGTGCCGTGCAGGTCACCGGGGGCGCCTGGCCGTTTGAGTGGAATCCGATCGGACAAATACTCCACCCACGTTTCGTCTTGGTACATGACAGCATTTTGTTTGGTTTTAAACCACCCCGGGGCTAGACAGTTTACATTGATGCCATGGGGCCCCCAGTCATCGGCAAGGCTCATCGTGAGTTGCTTAACGCCCCCCCGACTGCCACAGTAAGGCGCTAACCCGGCATAGCCGTTGACGCAGGTTACTGAACCGATATTGATGATGCGTCCGTATTTTTTTTCGATCATCCGAGCCGCGTGCTCTTGGGCGACAAAGAAAACGCCTCGCAAATTGGTTTCAAGAATTAGGTTCCAATCATCCCAAGTCACTTCAATCGCTGGCTTGCGAACGTTACAGCCAGCGTTATTGACCAAGACTTCGATCGAGCCGGCAGCGTCCCAAGCCGCTGCCACAGCCGACTTAATGCTCTCCTGAGAACGAACTTCTAGTTCTACAGGATACGCTGTGCGTCCCAGCGATTGGATCAATTCGGTCGTTTCAGCTAAGTCGTTTTTGTCACGGGCGGTGATGACAACGTCGGCTCCGGCGGCGGCAAGTGCGGACGCGAATTGCTGCCCAAGCCCGCGACTGGCTCCGCTGACAAATGCTGTTTTTCCCGAGAGATCAAATTGTTGAGTCGTCATGTGGCGATTTCTGTTGAAAGTTGATTGATGTAAAGTTCAAAGCGTTTGTTTCCAGCTTTGCATGAAAATCCGTCAAGCCTACACGCCGCAGCGGAGTTAGCCGATGGAGAGAAGACTGTTGAAACGATTATAGCGTGCGATTCAATTGGCGGGGTAGGTGCCGTGGATTTCTGACAGCACGTAAGCATCGTCCTCGATCGCCGCACGCCGCTGTAAATGATCCAGCGCGGTTTGGGATTTGAATCGACGCAATGCCCAAGCGCTCGCCCCACGCACTAAAGTTTCGCAATCGTTGAGTCCACGGTGAAGCGCCGGAATTGCTTCTGGGTTGGCTTCATTGCCCAGCGCAATCGCCGCATTTCGGAGGATGCCACGGCGTTTGGGACGCCACAAAGGGGTCTTGCGAAATCGGGTCCGAAAATCGTCATCGGTCAAATCGAAAAGTTTCAGCATCGGCAGCGGATTGTGATCTGCCAGCGGGCGAAACGAATCTTCGCCAATCGCATGCGGTTTTCGATTCCACGGGCAGACTTCTTGGCAAATGTCGCATCCCAAAATCCAGTTTCCCATTTGGGGCCGCAGTTCAACGTCAATCGGCGAACGATGTTCAATCGTCAGGTAGCTAATACATTTATTGGCGTCAAGCACGCGTGGCGAAACAAACGCGTCGGTGGGGCAAGCGTCGATGCAGGCGGTACACGTCCCGCAGTGATCAGCGACAAACGGAGCGTCGTAGTCCAACGGTTGATTCACCAACAGCGCTGCAAGAAAAAAATAGCTACCGATGTCGCGGTTAATCAGCATCGTATTTTTTGCTGACCAACCGATGCCCGCGTGCTGTGCGAATTCACGTTCCAAGAGGGGCGCGGTATCAACTACCCCCCGGGTGACGATGGCCGAATCCAATGACTGAGCGAATTTGCAAAGCTGTTTCAGGCGTTTGTGAACAATGTCATGGTAATCCGCCGTGCCCCAAGCATAACGGGCGATTCTACCTGAATTCGGTTGGCCGGTGACCGGCGCGACCGTTTGGTATGGAAGGGCCAACACGATCACGCTGGCCACCGATTCCATCACGCTGCGCGGGTGGCGATAGGCTTCCCGGCGGGTCTGCATGTACTCCATTTCACCGTTCATTCCGGAGTCTAACCAACCTTCTAAGTACGGCATAGTGACGACATCGACCGCCGCAGTACACCGCGCGAGGGCGAACCCAAGACGTTTCGATTCTGATTTTAAGGATTGTGTTAGTTGTGACGGAGAAGGCATCAATTATCTTTAACAGTAAATAGGCAATCGATTTGACAAAGGCTATTGAATCGTTTTTAAGTCTGTTTAGTGTGGATAGGTCGTGAAAAGATTAACTCAACTTCGACATGTTCAACTTCGACATCTCCCTGCAAGAAGGTTCAATTATGAAAAACAACTTCCTCATGGCCATCGCGGTTGTCGCGCTGGCATTGTTCGCATCGGAACAAACTTCGGCTCAAACTTATAATGACGGTTACCAATTTGGAACCGGAGTCGGGCAATCATTCCGAGGCGGAAATAACAATCGAAACGTCTACGGCGGGGGGCTCTTCTCGGGCCTGAATCGCATCGGCATTCTCGACCGCGCCCAGACGCCGCCCTATTTCGCTCAGTTTCCTCCGGTTTATTACAGCGGGATCGTGCGTCGTCCCTACGGGATCAGCCCTTTCGCGGCACCTCCGGGAATCGAACCAGTTGAATTCAGGCATCAAGTGATTGAAGCCCCTCCGGTCACGATTCGCAACCCTTACATCAATAACGCGGCCCCAGTATCAGGTCCGGCGTTAGAGGCGGAATCTAATTCTACCGATGATACGGCCAATAAGACCACTTGGACGACGAATCCGTTCTGTAGCGCTTTCGAGAACAACGCAGTTTTGGCGTTTTTAGACGCTCGTTAGTTTTGGCGGCTGGCGGTTGCACTGCAAATGACGACAAGGATCTGGTTTCTCCATTTCGGGGCAAGGAAACCAGATCTTTTTTTGTTCCGACTTTGCTTCAGGGCGGCGTACTTCTTATGCTGATGTGATGAACGCCTACCAGACAATCCCGGAACTCGATTTTTCGGGCTCCCGTTTGAGGATGTTTCGCATCCCCAATCAAATCGATATTCCCGTCTCCACGCGCGTGCTGCGAATCATCGACAGCGTTGAATTTCAGCGGCTGAAAACGATCAGTCAACTCGGGCTGGTGTCAACGGTCTACCCGGGGGCTGGCCATAATCGGTTTGAGCACTCTTTGGGGGTGTACCGAACGGCGCTTTTGTTCCTTCAGCACTATCGCAGCAACCAGCGATTCGCCGAGATCGTCTCCGACCAGCAGGCAGAAGCGTTTTTACTTGCCAGCCTCCTGCACGATATTGGACACTGGCCGTTTTGCCATCCGATCGAAGATATCGCCCCGCAAGGAATCGTTTCGCATGAGGAGTTAGGAACGGACTACATTCGCAGCAGCGCCATCGGTCAGTGGATCAAACAGGAATGGCGATGCAGTTGCGACGAAGTGATTGATTTGATTCGGGGAAGAAAAAATGACCCGAAGACGGCATTGGTCAAATCTTTGCTATCAGGCCCCATCGACGTGGACAAATTGGATTACCTTTATCGCGACAGCCTTCACGCAGGGGTCCCCTACGGTCAGAACTTTGATATCGGCAGGTTAATCAAAAGCTTGTGTATCAACTCAACCGGTGACCGTTTAGCCATTACCAGTAAAGGCCGAACGGCGGCAGAGTTAATGGTGTTCGCGCGTTACGTCATGTTCAGCGAGGTCTACTGGCATCACGCCGTGAGAAGTGCAACAGCCATGTTGCAACGCGCTTTCTTTCTGTTTCACAACAAAGCGGCAGGATCGCAGGCATTCTATTCTGATTGGTTTCAACAAGGCGATTTTGAGTTTATACGCACTTGGAAAAACAATGCTCAGGGAGAATGCTTGGAACTATTGGAGATGCTGTTCGGCCCCCGGCGCGTTCTTTATAAACGGATCGCGCACTACTCTGGATTTGAGTCCGAGGAAATTTTCGACGCCATTGCCCATCGCCCCTATAAGAATTTAGTCAACCTCAGCGATGCGTTAGTCGATGCGATTAACGCCCGACACCCAACCGCTTTACGGCACAGTGACATTTTGATTGACGCGCCACCGGTGAATTTGGAGGTTCAATTTGACGTCGATGTATTCTACGCGGCAGAGAAACGATACCGGAAACTGGGAGACGTTTCCCCTGTGGTCAGCACTTTGGCACATCAACAGTTCGATGATTACGTGAAACAGGTTAGGATATTCGTTCACCCCGATCAGCTATCAGTGTTAAAGGGCGTTGATTTCGAAGCGCTGCTTAGGATCGCCTGCGTTTCGAATGATTGATTTCTGGCGAGACTAATATCTATGGTGGCTCTGATTTCGAAAGCGTCGGCGTAGAGCCCGGATGGCTTTCGTCGGAAATTTATGGCGTATCTCATGCCCAGTGTTCTTGCGGCGGAAATCCAATAGAATGACGGAAAGAAACTCAGGCGTATCACGTCTAAATTGGGTATCAACGCACTGAACGTAATTAAAAAGCCTTTGCAATTTAAGGAAAAAAGATGGCTGCTGAATTTAACGAAGACAATTTTGAAGCCGAAGTCATCGGTTCTTCAACTCCCGTTTTGGTCGATTTTTGGTCTGAGGGCTGCCCTCCTTGCCGCGAACTGAGCCCTGTTATTGACGAACTGTCAGCCGAATCAGCGGGAACTGCCAAGGTCGGAAAGATCAATGTCACTGAAAACATGGAACTGGCCATCAAGTACGGCGTGGCGGCGGTACCGACGATTCTGGTCTTCAAGGGCGGTGAAGTCGTCGCGCGCCAAGTCGGCGCTGTTCCGAAGACTAAACTGCAGGAAATGCTTGCTGTTTAATTCGGCTGCTGCTGAGATCGAAAGCTATGAGCGTTTCGTGAATGCGAAACGCTTTTTTCGGTGTGCCCTGATCGCACCGTCAATGTTCACCTTCAATGCGGGATTTTTACCGACATTTTCTGCTTCGTTGTGGCAAAGTCGGAACGCTCGAGTGAGGTTGACGTTTGCTGTTCCGGCAACGGGCGCTGCAAAATCTTACGTGGTCCCAGTTGCGAGCCCACTTTTTTCGCCATGCAAACCGTCGACCGCAACAGGTACAGATCTTGGTTGGTAAGTTTGGTTTTTGGTGAACCATCTTCAATTTCGAACTACGCGATCGGGATGAGAATACACATTGAATTTCTGACCTGAATTGAATCCGATCAGGGTCAGACCGAATCGATTCGCCAAGTCGATCGCAAGACTCGACGGAGCACCAACGGCGACCATGACGGGAATTTGAGCGACAACAGCTTTCTGGACCAATTCAAAACTGGCCCGTCCGCTTACCGCCAGCACGCTCTGTTTAAGGGATGGACTCTGGCGTTGGATCAGGCAACGACCGATCAATTTATCAACCGCATTGTGACGACCCACGTCTTCGGCAATGCCTAACACTTGAGCATCATTTTTCATCAACGCAGCTGCGTGGATTCCGCCGGTGTTTCCGAAGATCGATTGCTTCGCCTGAAGAAGGTTGGGCATCTTCAAAACGATTTGTGGATCAACGGTTACCCCGTCATCTAAAATTTCTTTGACGTTCTGCGCTTCGACCGCATCCAAAGATGCTTTGCCGCATACCCCGCAACTGGACGTCGTGTAGAAATGCCGTTGAAACCGGCTGATATCGACCGCGTATCCTGCGGCTAAATTAACACGCAACTGATTGCTGATCGATTCACCAGCGGGAATCGTTCCGCAGGTTTCAAAGCCCTCAATTTCGTCGGCCGAATTGATAATTCCCTCCGACAGCAGGAAACCAGCAGCCAGTGATTCATCATCGCCTGGGGTGCGCATGGTGATTGACAGGCTGCGGTCTTTTCGTTTTTCGCCATCGCCGAACACGATTCGAATCTCCAGTGGACTTTCAACCGCCACGGTGTCGTGCAATGTTCTGACATCGATGGTGTTCGAAGAGCCCGACAATACGTAACGCGAGATCGCAATAGCACGTTGTCCAGATTCATCCTCGGTCTTTGACCTGCTCATACGACGTCTTCTTGTTGGGATCAGGCCAATGCAGTTTGAAAACCAACCCCTGAATCGCTTCGGCGACAACGGTTTTCCACTCGGTTAGGCCGGAGTGTTAAAGTTCGTCTAATGCTTCCTTCAGTGCGGTGACTTTGGCGCTGCGGCAGACGATGTGACGAGTCACGTTTTGCCAATCAATGCCAATATAGTCCGCTAATTTGTACGCCAGCAATAAATCCGAGACCCCTTGGAATTGGTTAATTACTCGTCCGTCTTTGTAGATCGTGTTCTGATCGGTGTCGAAGCCCGATTCGTATTGTTCGACTAATTCGTCGATCCAAATCGGCGGCACTCCAGCGGCGAGGCAAACTTCGCGCGGCCAAATCTCGTCGCCCTGGCATTTCAACAACAGCATCTGAGCAGAAATGGCGTTCATTGTTCGATCAGTGGAGATAGTTATAGCGTGCAGAACTGGTTTTGAAGATCACAATACGTATTTGAGGATACTTTCGAACCTGCCACAATACAAATGCGATTTGCAAATGGTGGATCCAGCGCTGGGAAACTTATCGACCGACACAATTAATGGCCTGAGAGCATCGTGCGAAAATTTTTAGAATACATTTTAATTCAGATCGCCATCAGCTTCGTTCAGGTTCTACCAATCGGAATGTGCGACCGAATGTGCCGGTTATTGGCGACCGTGATTGTCGACAACATCAAGTTCCGTGAAAAAGTTATCCGTGAAAATATCATCGGCGTATTTCCCAGCGCCGATGACGCGCAAGTCAAGGAGATGGCGCGGTCGATGTGGCACCACCTGTTGCTGATGGGGTGTGAGATCGCCCAAGCCCCTCGAAAGATTCACGATACCAACTGGCGGAAGCATGTCTACATTCGTGACATTAAGCAGATGACCAACTATTTGATTGACTACCGTCCGTTAGTGGCCGTGTCGGGGCATTTCGGGAATTTCGAAATGGGCGGCTATGTGACCGGTCTGTTGGGGATGCCCAGTTACACCGTTGCGCGGACGATGGATAATCCGTATCTGGATGACTTCATCAATAAGTTCCGTGGCCATAACGGACAGTTCATTCTGCCCAAGGACGGGAGCGCAACGGCGGTTCAAGAAGTTTTAGAAAGTGGCGGTATTTTAACGTTGTTGGGTGATCAACACGCCGGCACCAAGGGCTGTTGGATCGATTTTCTGGGACGACCGGCGGCCTGCCACAAAGCCGTCGCATTGTTTACGCTCAGCGGTAACGCGCCGATGATGGTCAGCTATTGCAAGCACACCGATCGACCGCTGCATTTTGAAATTGGATGCACGGGGGTCGCCGATCCGCTGGACCTCGACCCGAGCTTAAAAGACGTAACGTCGTTGACTCAGTGGTACAACGATCGCTTAGCCGATGCAATTTACGAAGCCCCCGAACAGTTCTGGTGGGTCCATCGGCGTTGGAAAGAAAAACCGGTTCGCAGAACTAAAAAACGTCGGTTGGAAGAAAGCGGCAGTGCTTCGTAAACAACACCCTGCTAGTGGAGTGTTAGCATTGGATTTTAGGGTTAGCCGTTTTGGCGATAGCCACGGTTCCGAAACGAAAAACCGGGGCTAACGCCCAAACGGCTGATCTGAACAATCCTGATTCTTAATGCTGACAAACCACTAGGCTTGCAGATACGCGAGCATTGTTCAATG
>CALDYR010000107.1 GCA_937944405.1 uncultured Pirellulaceae bacterium | reverse complement strand
TTGTTCCACTTCCGCACGCAAGTCTGATTGTTTAAGAATACTTAGACCACTCTCCAACGTTGACCAGTTCGGCTGAGGGTATCGCATGATCGCGTTAAGGGTTGCTTTCGCCATCTTCCGCGCATCATTATCGGTGCCGGCTTGTAGCAGCAGAAACCGCTTGATCGCCGTTTGGTAATCGTTTTCGAACCGCCGGGCGAGGTTGTCCATCGCTGCGGCGTTCTGCCCGTTGCTCCAAGTACCATCGGAAACAAATTTTGCCGTCGGACAAATAAGTACCAGTTTTGACATTCGATCAGAATTGACAATCGCGGCCTGAAGGGCCACCATCGCGCCAAGCGACCAAGCCAACCACACCGCGTCAGGCGGCGCGTGGGCGAAGGCGTCTTGAACAAGTTCGTCCAGCGTCAACGCTCCGTTTGATAAATGACGTGAACCGTAACCAGGGAAGTCATACAGTTGGAGGGCGCAGTCGTTTTCCAGCGACGCCTGCACGGAGTCCCAAATGTTCGAGTTAACAGCCCAACCGGGAATTAAAAATAGATTGTGTTTAGCCATAATGCACAAACGACAAAGACATCGCAAAAATGATCAAAGGTTCTAATGCCATCAACGGATTGGTAAAGTGTTCAATGAGTCGGCCAAGCATTGCAATAGTTGGCGGATGTCTTTTTCGGTATGGTCAGTCATCAGCGTGATCCGAAGACGCGCCATGGCGACCGGCACCGTCGGCGGACGGATCGCCACCACGTTAAAACCTTTCGCACGCAAGCTGGCGCTGACGTCCAGCGCAAGTTGTGCTTCCCCAAGCAATATCGGTTGAATCGCAGTCGCCGAAGCGGTGACCGCGATGCCGGTTCGTTTGGCCTGTTCACGAAAAAACTGGATGTTTTCGTTCAATTTTTCGCGCCGCCAAGCCTGCGTTTGAATTAACTCGATCCCTTTCAACGACGCCGCCACCACCGAACAGGGCAGGGCAGTGGTGTAAATATAGGACCGGGCATGTTGCGTTAACTGGTCGACATAAATCCCGTCGCCTGCAATGAAAGCCCCAAACGAACCGCAAGCCTTGGACAGCGTGCCCAGCAGCAGAACGTTTCCCGCCGCTTTGCCCCCCGCCATTTCCAACGCTCCTTGGCCTCGTGTTCCCACCACGCCAAACCCGTGAGCATCATCTACCAACAACATGGAACGATGGCGTTGGCAGATCTCTTTCAGCGTGGCAATTGGTGCGACGTCACCATCCATACTAAACACGCCATCGGTCACCAAAATTTTTCGCCGATGATCAGAATTCGCTAAAAGTTTCTCCGCAGCGGCGGTATCACAATGCGGATACCGCCGTACCTTGGCCGCCGTCAGTTTACCACCGTCGATGATTGAAGCGTGATTCAAACGATCTTGAACCATCAAATCATGCCGAGCCAACATCGTCCCCGGCACCGCCAAATTAGCCATGTATCCGGTCGAAAAAAGAATCACTTTTTCAGCGCCCACAAATTCGGCGATCGCGTTTTCCAATTGATCGTGCAGTGCCGTATGGCCGACAATCAAATGGGAGGCAGAAGGGCTGGTGCCGAATTGTTTAACAGCGTCGGTCGCGGCGGCGATCAGGGCCGGATGATTGGCTAATGACAGGTAATTGTTACTGCAAAAATTCAGCAACGTTTCGCCGCCGATACGGATCTTACGTTCAGGCGGCGATTGAACGGTCGACAACGTTCTCCACAACGCATCAGATTTGCGATTTTCGTGTTGCTGTTGTATTTCGTTCCGCCAAGGCATGCCGACTAACGATTGATACCGAGTTCCGCGAATAACAGTGCGTCATGCTCAACAGATGCGTTATTGCAGGTCAGTAACTGATCCCCGTAGAAAACCGAATTCGCACCTGCCAAAAAACAGAGCGTCTGCATTTGGTCGTTCATATCCTCACGCCCAGCAGACAAACGCACATAGGATTTTGGCATCGTAATCCGTGCCACCGCGACGGTTCGGATAAAGTCAAACGGGTTGATGTCTTCTATTTCTGAAAGCGGTGTTCCGGCAACCTTCACTAAATTGTTGATCGGCACACTTTCCGGATAAGGATCTAAATTGGCCAGCGTTTCAAGCAATCCCACTCGGTCATGTTGCGATTCGCCCATCCCCACAATCCCACCACAGCAGACTTTCATGCCGGCGCTACGCACGTTGTCAAGTGTTTCCAACCGGTCTTCGTAAGTGCGCGTGGTGATAATTTCGCCATAGAATTCTGGTGACGTGTCAAGGTTGTGATTGTAATACTCCAGACCGGCGTCTTGTAATTGTTGGGCCTGTTGCGAGTTCAGCATCCCCAGCGTCGCACACGTTTCTAATCCCAACGACTTTACTGCTTGGACGGCTTCAGCAACCTGTTGGATGTCAGAATCTTTGGGCGTCCGCCAAGCCGCTCCCATGCAGAACCGTTCGGCTCCGTTGGCCTTCGCGGTCTGGGCGGCGGCTACGATTTGATCCAACGGCATTAGACGTTCATTCTTTAATCCCGTTTTATAGCGCGCACTCTGCGGGCAGTACTTGCAGTCCTCAGGACACGCCCCCGTTTTGATGCTCAGCAAGCTGCTTAACTGCACCACGTTGGGATCGTGATGATCCCGGTGAACGGTTTGGGCTTGGAATAGAAGGTCCATCAACGGAAGATCAAAAAGCGATTGGATCGAATCGCGCGTCCAAAGTTGATTGAGTTGTTGATCAGTAATTATCATGACGCGAAACGGGAGTTGGTTAGTTGGGGTAAAAACTCCGCAGCACCGGCGGTTGAATCGCGAGGTTCGCGCGATCGTTTTTGAGGTAATTTTGTCGCTGATGCCTCAGAACTTCAGGATGGTTTACTAACGTTTTACTTAAACCGGTCCTGTAACGCTTGAACTTCCATCGGTTGCTCGCGCAGCGACTGCAGCGCTTGTACCGCCACTTCAGCCGCTTGAATCGTCGTGATACACGGCAATCCGGCTTGAACCGATGCCGCACGGATCTGACCTTCGTCGGTTCTGGCACCTTTTCCGTTGGGCGTATTGATAATCAGATCCACCGCTTCATTTTTCATGTGATCGATCAGATTGGGCGAGCCTTCTTTCAACTTTTTGACCCGTTCGACTGGCACGCCGGCCGCTTCGAGCACTCTGGCCGTTCCATCGGTGGCGATAAGTTCGTACCCCATCGCATTCAACTTCTTCGCCACTTCGACGGTTCTGACCTTATGCAACTCTCGGACGCTGATGAACACGCGTCCTTTTTCGGGCAATATGACGCCGGCGGCAAGCTGGCTTTTGGCAAACGCGGTAGGAAAATCGGGACTGATACCCATGACTTCCCCGGTCGACCGCATCTCCGGACCCAAAACGATATCGACGCCGGCAAACTTGCGAAATGGGAACACCGATTCTTTTACCGACACCTGCGAAGGCACCAATTCTTGAGTTACGCCCAGCTCTTTGAGCGTCATGCCGGCCATGACTTTAGCCGCAATTCCTGCGACCGCCACACCAGTGGCTTTAGCGACAAACGGCACCGTTCGGCTGCCGCGCGGGTTGACCTCTAAGACATAGACATTGGTGATATCTTTTTCTTTTTTGATCGCGAATTGAACGTTCATCAATCCAACAACCTTCAAATACTTTGCCATCGCGACGGTCGCACTGCGAATCTCGTCAAGCGTCGATTGAGCCAAACTGTAGGGCGGAATCGCACATGCTGAATCGCCAGAGTGAACGCCCGCTTCTTCGATGTGTTCCATGATGCCGGCGATAACCACATCGGTTCCATCACTGACGCAATCCACGTCGACTTCGATCGCCTCCTCGAGGAACTTATCGATCAGGACCGGTTGACCGGCAGACACAATGAACGCCTCGAGCACGAATCGTTCGAACTGAACTTTGTCATAGCAAATCTCCATCGCCCGACCGCCGAGCACGAAACTTGGCCGTACCAGCACCGGGTAACCGACTTGCGCGACAACTTGGCGGGCATCGTTCATGTTGTTGGCGATGCCATTTTCGGGCTGTTTTAGCCCAAGCGTGTTGAGCAATTTTTGGAACTGCTCCCGGTCCTCGGCAGCGTCGATCGTATCGGCGCTCGTGCCGACGATCGGCACTCCAGCCTCAGACAACGCCCGAGCCAAATTCAACGGAGTTTGACCACCGAACTGAACGATCACACCGTCGGGTTGGACCGCGTCACAGATATTCAGCACGTCTTCAACGGTCAGTGGTTCAAAGAATAAAATATCGCTGGTGTCGTAATCGGTGGACACCGTTTCGGGATTCGAATTGACCATGATCGATTCAATCCCCATTTCGCGAAGCGCGAAACTCGCATGGCAACAGCAATAGTCAAACTCAATTCCCTGTCCGATACGGTTGGGGCCTCCACCAAGAATGATGACACGTTTTTTATCGCCTTTGGGCGGCGTTTCGTCTTCGGTTTCATAGGTCGAATAAAAGTACGGCGTGTAAGCTTCGAATTCCGCGGCACAGGTATCAACCGATTTGTACGTCGGACGAATGTTGTGTTGTTCTAATCGTACCGCCCGAACCTCCATTTGGTTGGTCGACCAGATATGTGCTAATTGTCGGTCGGCAAAACCAGCTCGTTTGGCCAACCGAAGAAGTTCGGTAGAAACGTCTGTTAAATTCGTCTGTCGCAATTGTTCTTCGATTTCCACGATCGCGTAGAGGTGGTGGAGAAACCACCGATCGATCTTCGTCAGTTCGAACACTTCGTCGATCGTCATGCCCAGTTTAAACGCATATCGGATATACCAGGGCCGCGCGGCGTTGGGCACCGAGAGCTTCGATCGAATTTCGTCGCGGTCAGGTTGTTCATCGGTGCCCCACAGGTCTTTGCCGTCGCAACCGAAACCGAAACTTCCGACTTCTAATCCGCGCAATGCTTTTTGAAAGGACTCTTTGAAGGTACGGCCAATGGCCATCGTTTCGCCAACCGATTTCATCTGCGTGGTCAGCGTATCGTCGGCTTCGGGAAACTTTTCAAATGTGAAACGCGGAAACTTAGTGACGACGTAATCGATCGAGGGTTCGAAACAAGCTTGCGTTTCTTTGGTAATGTCGTTCTGGAGTTCCCACAAGCGAAACCCTACGGCCAGCTTCGCTGCAATTTTCGCGATCGGATACCCCGTGGCTTTCGAAGCCAACGCGCTCGACCGGCTCACCCGCGGGTTCATCTCGATCACGATCATCCGGTCGCTGTTGGGATCGATAGAGAACTGAATGTTCGAACCACCTGTCTCCACGCCGATTTCGCGGATGATGTCGATACTGGCATCCCGCATTCTCTGGTATTCCGCGTCGGAAAGCGTTTGTGCCGGTGCGACGGTAATCGAATCGCCGGTGTGAACGCCCATGGGGTCAAAGTTTTCGATCGCACAAACGATGATCACGTTGTCGTCCATGTCTCGGACGACTTCCATTTCGTACTCTTTCCAACCGATGATGGACTCTTCGATCAGGACCTCGGTAGTTGGCGATTGATCAAGCCCGCGTTGAACCAACGTGTTGAATTCGTCCCGGTTGTAAGCAATTCCCGAACCGCTGCCGCCCATGGTGAAACTGGGGCGGATGAGGGTGGGCAAACCGACTTCTTCGAGTACTTCACGCGCCTCTTGGACGGTGTTGACGGTGCGGCCTTTACAGACGCTGAGCCCACATTTTTCCATCGCGATCTGAAATCGTTCGCGGTTTTCGGCTTTATCGATGACGTCCGCTTTGGCGCCGATCATTTCGACGCCATACTTTTCTAACACTCCGTGTTTATCTAAGTCCAAGGCAAGATTAAGCGCCGTTTGCCCGCCGAGGGTCGGCAATACCGCGTCGGGTTTCTCTTTGGCGATAATTTTTTCCAGAATCTTCCAGTCCAACGGTTCTATATAAGTGCGATCCGCGGTAGACGGATCAGTCATAATGGTCGCCGGATTGGAATTAACCAAAACGACTTCGTAGCCCTCTTCGCGTAGAGCTTTACAAGCTTGGGTACCTGAATAGTCAAACTCGCAGGCTTGGCCGATAATGATGGGACCGGAACCGATGAGCAAAATTTTGTGGATATCGTCGCGACGTGGCACTCGGAAAACCTGTATTAAATGAGGACAGCTTTAATGGCGAATACGTGTAAAATTTTTGACCGAATTTGGTAGCGGTGAAAAACTTCCCAAGGGTACCAACACCTCCCCTCATCCTTCAAGGTCACAAAGCGCAAATTCATCGGGAAGGGCAGGGAAGCCGCGGTGCTCTAGGTGACGCCGCTGAACGACGTTTTAGAGATTCCTGCTCGCAAAAACCTGTTTGCCATGCCAGCCAATGCTAGGTCGAGTGAATGCGGATGTTGCATGCTGTCAGATTTCGAAAAAAATCGGAACCAAAAAAATCGGGACCCATCTCCCAAAACAAAAAATCACCAACAGCCCTCAGAAAAGCCTTCTTTCCACTCCCTTCGCCCCCGGTCGAAGGCTGACAATGGCACGGCAGGGCCCATCGCAGGTAAAAAAACGGTTTTACTTCGCAAAAAGCGATTCATTGATGCCCATTCATTGATGCCCACAAACGGTACTCGACGCCCCCATGGACTTTTCCCGGTACTGGACTTGTTTCATTGACTTTCCTCAAAACCAACAACGGTTAATGCTCAAGGAAAATCACCGAATCCCCCCCCCAAAAAACCAAAATAACAAATCCGTTGACCGGGTGGCCATTAGGCCCCCCGCCGCACCACCCAACCCAGAGTGCGACTTCCCCCCCACACCGCCAAGCGACTCCCAGACGGCTTCAATAATTTCTTATTTAATTTTTCTTAAATCTTACCACTCCCGAGAAAGAAACAACATGAATCGAAGTTTATCTAGGAGCCCTATTGATTGCGGATTTCGAATTATCATCCCAAACTCATTGTCCCAAGCGGCTCTCGCAGACCGAGGTTTTTCAATTATCGGCCCCCTGGCCACTGGGCAGTGGCTGCAGATGCAAATTTAATGCCTCGCCATTGTGACGTGGACCGTTTTGTTCGCCCGCACAGTTGACCGACGTACAAGATATGGCGACCGGTGATCTCGCCATCCTAATATGCGGACAAGCAACGAAGTAACGCTGTCCCCCGCCGTCGGAATAAAGCTTCATCGCCCCGGCACGACGTTCGATGACGCACTGCAGTCGAAATTTCAAACCGAGCGTGAATCTCTATTTATCAGCCAGGGCCAAGACACTGGTGAACGAACCTTTACAATGCATCTATGACTGCCGCCCAAAAAATTGCCGACATGTTGCTGACTCAACGCACCGTTGATGGACACTGGGCAGGAGAACTATCGGCCTCAGCCCTGTCTACCGCGACCGCAGTGAGCACTTTTTGTTTTTATCTTACGCGGATGGAAAACAGCGCCGACGATGGCCGTTGCCAGCAATTCTCTCGTCTGATCGACGGTGGGGTGCGGTGGTTGGTCCAATGCCAAAACCAAGACGGCGGGTGGGGCGATACAGATAAAAACTATTCAAACATTGCGACCACGATGCTGGTCGTTGCGGCGTTAACGGCCGCAGATCGGGCAGATCATTCAGTAGCAACCGCAATACGCCAACGCGCCCGAACATACATCCAACGCGCTGGAGGAATCGCAGCACTCCGTCAGCGCTATGGGAAGGACAAAACCTTCGCGGTTCCGATTTTGGCCAATTGTGCAATGGCGGGAATCGTATCTTGGCGGGAGGTTTCAGCCCTCCCGTTTGAAGCGGCTTGCGTGCCCCAGCGTTTTTATCATCTGCTGCAACTGCCGGTTGTCAGTTACGCGATTCCGGCGTTAGTAGCGATTGGGCAATGCAAGTTCATCAACGATCCGCCTTGGGATCCAGTGCGAAAGATGATTCGTAAATCGGCAATAAACCGCAGTCTTAACCTGTTGAAAAAAATGCAGCCACAAAGCGGTGGATACTTAGAAGCCATTCCGCTGACTTCGTTTGTCAGCATGGCGCTGATCGAATCGGGACGCTGGGATCATCCCGTGGTAAAAAACGGAATTCAATTTCTCACCGAATCCCTTCGCGCTGTCGTCGACGGCGACGGCGACGACCCGATTTACTGCTGGCCGATTGACACCAATTTGGCGACTTGGGGGACGACCCTCGCGATCAATGCGTTGGCCAATGATCATTCAAACTTCACAGCGTTGGTGGAATCGGAACCAGACCGCTGGCGCAAGTGTTTTCAGTGGTTGCTGGACTGCCAAAATCAAACAGTGCATCCGTTTACCGGTTCGCCACCCGGCGGTTGGGGTTGGACGGACTTAACCGGCAGCGTGCCGGACGCCGACGACACCCCCGGAGCCTTGTGCGCCCTTGCTCAAATTCTGAAAGTGTGTCGATCGCTGGAACCAGCACACGAAACTTTCGGTGACCACTTTCAGCAGCAAATCATTAGCTCGGCCGATGCGGGAATCGCTTGGTTGTTGAAGCTGCAAAACCGAGACAATGGCTGGCCGACTTTTTGCCGAGGATGGAGCAATCTTCCTTTTGATCGCAGTGGATCGGATCTAACGGCCCACGTGGTGCGCGCATTATCGGTTTGGCGCGGTGTACCGGGGCTGACGGTCGCGGATTCAGCGATAGCCCAAGCGATCAATACCGGCGTGAAATATCTTAAAAAAACACAACGCCCCGATGGCAGTTGGCTTCCTCTCTGGTTTGGAAATCAAGACCAACCCGACGATATCAATCCGTTTTACGGGACCGCCAAGGTCATTCAAGCATTCGCGGATCTTGATTTACTCGATACCCACGCGGGAAGGATTGGTTTAAACTGGATGCAGCAAAACCAAAACTCAGATGGCGGGTTTGGTGGGGGCGCATCGGTAAAGTATTCCGATTCATCCTTGGGCCAATCGTCGGTGGAAGAAACAGCGCTGTGTACCGATGCTTTGTTGAATTCCTCTCATCCAGCCCACCGCACTGCGGCGCAGAAGGGCATCCATTGGCTGGAAACAGCGGTGGATGCGTCGGCCATCGAAACCTGTCATCCGATCGGATTTTACTTTGCGAAACTTTGGTATTACGAGAAGCTTTATCCAATCGTCTTCGCGCTGTCGGCGCTGGCAAAGTTTACGCGTGAAGGCCGTTAGCTGAAGGCCGTTAGCGATTCCATTTTGGTAGCGTAAAAGGCACCAGTGAACTTTTAAAGGGATCAAACTTGATCGCGAAAACACCTATCGAAACTCAGAAGCCCGCGCGTCGATCACGCCGGCGAAAAACGGCTCATTTAAAAATGGTGCCCCCCAGCAAAGATCTACGTGAGCAATTACGTGATGCTTGCCGTCAGGTCGCCGCCACCCTCAACCACGAAATCGCGCCCTCCAAAGACCATCTGGAATCGCTCGCCCGTAAAATCCTTGTGGACGCTCAGCAGCCTGAAGGTTTCTTGGGTTGGATCATGGTGACGCTATCGAGCTGTTTTTGGGAGCCCCAGATTCAATCCATTCCTCACCACCGGCGTCTGTTTTTACTGCCGCATTGTTTGAAGCACGCCGAAGGCTGCCCTGCGGACTACGATGAATTCGGTTTGGCGTGCAAAACCTGCGGGGCGTGCAGCATCGCCGATTTTCGCGCCGCCGCTGAAGAACTTGGATACAAGGTCTTGGTGGCAGAGGGTTCGCCGATCGTTTTGAAAATCATCGTCAGCGGCCACGTCGATGCGATCGTGGGAGTGGCGTGTTTGAACGTGTTAGAAAAAGCGATCGACAAAATCATGTTGGCCGGTATCCCCTGCATGGCGGTGCCGCTACTATCCAGCGATTGCCGCAACACGTCGGTCGATGAAGACTGGGTCGAACAGATGGTACGCGTACCGCACGAAACGTCCCCCCAAACCACACGAAGTTATTTGCACCTGTTACGCAAAAGCGCGCAACTGTTCGAACGGGAGTCACTGGAAAAACTGGTTCCTCCGATCCGTGGCAGCGCCGTCGATGTCGAAGATCGCCCGTCATTGGATCCGATCGCGGCCACCGAAGCGCTCGCGTACGATTTCCTCTCCACCGGCGGGAAGTATTCGCGCCCGTTTATTACGTTGGCCGTTTATGACGCCCTTAGTGAGGGCGCCGCGACGTGCGCCGAAGGCCAATCAGTTGTTGCAGATTATCCTGCCCACGTGTTGCGTACCGCGATGGCGATCGAAACCTTCCACAAGGCGTCGTTGGTTCACGACGACATTGAAGACGCCGATCAATATCGCTACGGCACCCAAACGCTGCACCAGAAGTGGGGAGTGGCGACCGCGATCAACGTCGGCGATTACTTGATCGGCATGGGCTATCGACTGGTCAGTCGCGATCACAAAGCGTTGGGGAGCGAAACCGCCGCAGACATTTTAGATTATTTAGCATCATCACACCAACGACTGGCCGAAGGGCAGGGGGCGGAACTAATTTGGCGAGACACCCGTGATCGGATGCTTAAGCCGATTGATGCTTTGAAAATCTACGCACTGAAGACTTCACCGGCGTTCGAGGCGGCACTGTATGTCGGCGCTCGTTTGGCCGGGCCGGCCGATCACTACTTAGATTCGATCAAGACTTTTGCACGTAACCTAGGGGTTGCGTTTCAAATCCTCAATGACCTAAAAGATTGGGAACGCGACGACGACAACAAACGCGTCATCGGTGCCGATTTGTTGGGTGGCAGACCGACGGTGCTGTGGGCTTTGGCGCTTCAAGATTTAAAACCGGCACTACGGGAAGAACTGATTGCGTTGTCCAATGACGGTAACGCGCTGACGCCGCAACGCCGCATCATGCGAGCAAGACAGCTGTTTTTTGAGGCCGGCGTATTCGAAACGGCTTACCGGTTGGTCGATAAGCACCAAACCAAAGCCGAAGAAGTCGCCGATCTGGTTGAACCAGAAGAACTTAGAAGGTTGTTTTATTATCTGGTGGATACGGTGCTCGACCGGACCGCTGAGGTTAAACCAACGATTGATATTAAAGATCTATCGTATTCCGAAGTGCTGCCGATCATTAAGTAGGTTCCAATCAACAGAATAAACAAATCATGCTTGAGAAGTCCTTGAATCTCGAATCGGAGATTGATCTCGATACGTTAGTATCGTTGTTTTACGCCGACGCGTCGATGGTTGGCCAATTCCAGCAGGTCGCTCCGTCGGAACTATCGGAGAATTTTCAGACGCTGCTCAATCATGAATCCCACATGACCGTCACGGTCGAACGTCACCACCGGGGCCCCGTTGACGTGGAGGTGCTGGAAACGCGCCTGGATGGAAATTTTTACTCACGGAAGATTTTGCTTCGTCGCCAGTCAGACAACGGGGTGGTGCAATTTGGAATTGTCAGCATCGACAAACGCGTTCTCACTGCAGACACCTTCGACGAAATCGCGCAGCAGCAGACTCCTTTGGGACGAATTTTGATCAATCGCAACGTTCTGCGAAACGTTCGCCTGAACAATCTGTACCGCATCAGCGCAGGGCCAGAATTGGCGAAACACTTCGGGGTGGCGATGGGGCACCGGGTCGCCGGCAGAACGGCGATTATTAACTGTGATGGAAAACCGGCGATCGGATTATTAGAAATTGTGATATAGTGATCGGTAGAAGTCAACTTCCACCGCCGGTAACAAAACAGCGCAGCCACAGCCCGCAGCACGGCTTTAGCTGTGCATTACCCAACAGCCCTAGGGCTGTGCGTTAACGCCTCATCTCTGACAAAACTATGAAATATGTTATCTGGACGATGGTGTTGATCCTATTGATCGTCCACCAAGACTTTTGGAATTGGTTCGACAACACGTTGGTGATGGGATTCATTCCGATCGGCCTTTTTTATCACGCGTGTATTTCGTTGGCTGCCGGATTCACGTGGTGGTTGGCGACGGTGTTCATTTGGCCCAAGGACTTGGACGCCGATAACGACCCAACTCAGGAGAGCCACTGATGGAAGCCGGAATAATTCGACTGATAATCATCGCAGTCTATTTAATGCTATTGTTGGTGTTGGGGTTCTTTGCCAGCCGTTTGTTTACTGGATCCAAAAATGACTATCTGTTGGCCAGTCATTCGATTGGTCCGTTTTTGTTGTTGATGTCAATTTTCGGCACCACGATGACCGCGTTTGCACTGGTGGGATCAACCGGTGAAGCCTTCAGGGAAGGCATCGGCGTTTACGGAATGTTGGCATCCTCCAGCGGCATCATTCACAGCCTTTGTTTCTTTGTGATTGGCGTAAAGGTCTACGGGTTCGGCCGCAAGTACGGTTACTCGACGCAGATTCAATTCTTTCGTGATCGTTTGGAGAGCGATTTTGTAGGTGTATTGTTGTTTCCAATCCTCGTGGCGTTAATCATTCCTTATTTGCTGATTGGGGTGATGGCTTCAGGCACCGTGATCCAGACGATGACCGCAGGCGCGTTTGCCAATGAAGGAATTTTTGCAAACAAGAATCCAGCTTTTGCCGGAGGCGTTCCGCCGTTTGTTGGGTCAGCGGTTATCTGCGCCGTCGTTTTGATTTACGTTTTCTTTGGCGGAATGAGGGGCACGGCGTGGGCCAATGCGTTTCAAACGATCGTGTTCATGGTGTTAGGGTTGGTCACGTTTGTGTTGATTGCCAATAAGCTTGGCGGTGGCGAATCGTTCATTGAAAACTTGAAGACTATTTCAGCCAAAGTCGGTGCCGATCACACAACACGCGCGAGCATGTCGCAGTCCAAATTTTTCACGTACCTACTGATACCGTTGTCGGTCGGAATGTTCCCGCATCTGTTCCAGCATTGGCTGACCGCTAAAAACGCTAATAGTTTTAAACTGTCGGTCATGTTTCACCCCGTTTTTATCATGATTGTGTGGGTGCCTTGTGTTTTATTGGGAATTTGGGCGACCGTTCCTGGCGTGTTGCCCGAAGCCCTAGCAGCAAAGATCCCCCCCAATGCGGTTCTGCCAGCGATGGTAAAACTAAAGACCTCGCCGGTGGTCGGTGGACTGTTGACCGCAGGAATTCTGGCGGCGATTATGTCCTCTTTAGATAGCCAGTTCCTATGCATCGGATCGATGTTTACCAACGACATCGTGGAACACTACGTGGGCAAAGAGCGCGTATCTGACCGCGCACAAGTTTGGTTGGCGCGGGGGTTTGTGGTTCTGATCGTGGCGATCGTTTACTACATCAGCTTATTCCCCAATCCCAGCGTGTTCGCGATGGGGGTTTGGTGCTTCTCTGGTTTTGCGGCGCTGTTTCCAATTATTTTCGCAGCCCTCTATTGGCGGCGTCTAACCGCTGCTGGCGCAGTGTCTGGAATTTTAGCAGCAGCCGGTAGCTGGTTTTATCTGTTCCAGAAATCTGGATACGGTTCGAATCGAACTTACGCAATTGAGATCAACATCCCTAACGTCGTCGATTTTTCGATCATGCCAGTGGTTGCCATTTTCGCCTGCACATTGGTCGCGATGTGTGTCACCTCGCTGATAACGCGCCCCCCCTCCGATTCGACCTTAGCGAAGTTTTTTGCCCCACAGGACACGTAAAGAGGATTTGTTGATAATCGTTTGAGTCATTCAGCGTTTTGAAGAAGCGCCTTCGAACCGGGTATCATCGATACGATGTGTAGCCTATTGAGAGAAACGAACCTCCGTTTCTTACCAAATCGAAAACTGGAAAAGATCAAATGAAAATAGTAAAAGGACACTTACGTTGCAAACGGACCATTCATCCATGACCGATCCGACCGATCAAAAACCGTGGCCAACGGTAGCGAAAGATCTTTTTGATTAAACAGGCGATTGTCCTTTTGTTTTTTCGCGGCGGACGTTTATTAAGGCGTGTGGAAAGCAAACACGTTCCCGGCGCGACTCAGCGGTTCACCGACCTCCCAATTGGGCAAGTCTTCTAGGTGGGCTGGAGAGAACGCAAACACGATGACTGCCATCGCTTTGAAGCCTCTGCATGGCAACGCAGCGATTGAAATGCCAGCCTGTTGTCGATCTTCATTACAGCATGGTCGTCACCCGCTGGCGACTCCCGAGCTCTCAGCGCTTCTTACAACGGCGGTTTCAAAATCACCCGAAGACGCTTGCCAGAGCATGATCCCTACGGGGATATTGCCTTATAGGCGCAATGGTTTCTTGTTGGGATCACGCGATTTCCAAATGTGTCCCGGAACATGTGTCCGGAAAAATGTGTCCGGGAGACCGGTTGCTGAAGGTCGATGACGAAGCAGGCCCCCAATTTTTCGCGCCGTGCCTAATGGTAAGTGGTTTACTGTTGGGTGTTTTTTGCTATTAGGTGTTTCAGTCGGACGCCGTTGGGTGCGATTAAGTTTCCAGTCATGTGTCTATTTGGGATTCTGGCGAAAACTATTACGATTCGTTTACTTCGATTTATTTCCCACTGTTACGAAACGGCCATTTATGTCATCGCGTCGGCGAAAAAAACTTCCGGATCTTGAAACCGAATCACATTTTGTACGGATGACACAATGGTTGGCGATGGAGTCCGAGGCTGAAATTCGGCAGATGGCTGAACGACGTCAGCGCATGAAACTCAAAGACCCTGAAAAAGGCGGGGAAACGATTGTCGATTTGGCGATTGCCGATCATCGGTCAGGACTTGGCGGACGAACACTCGTGACGTTTGCCAAACGCAAACAAGCTCATGCGATGCCTTGGCATCGGTTGCGGGTTGGTTCGCCGGTGGTAGTGTCGCGTTATCGTGACGACGACGGTGAATCCGAACAGGGCGTTGTCAGCAAACGTACCCAAAACACTTTGGAAGTCGCGCTTAATCGCTGGCCTGACGGCGACAATTTTCGCATCGACCTCACCGCCGATGAGGTGACTCGGCAGCGGCAGTTAGCTGCGATCACGCTGGCCAAAGATTCGCGCGGGCGGTTGGGGAGGCTTCGTGATATTTTGATGGGTGTGAAAGCCCCGACCTTTCACCCCAATCCGCCAGAGGTTGAATTTCGCAGCGCCCTAAACAATTCCCAGCAACAGGCGGTGCGTTTCGCGTTATCGGCTAATGATTTGGCGATCATTCACGGGCCGCCGGGAACGGGGAAAACGACAACCGTTGTCGAACTAATTGTGCAGGCAGTGGAACGCGGCCAACAGGTGCTGGCGTGTGCTCCTAGCAACACGGCGGTTGATAATCTGCTACAGCGGTTAGTGGCGATGGGGCAAAAAGTAGTTAGGATTGGCCATCCGGCCCGTGTTGCCGAAGATTTACGGCCCTACACGCTGGATGGTTTAGTGGAGCAACACGAAAACATGCCCGTCGTTGCGGACATGTACCGAGAAGCCGAGATGCTTTTTAAAAAGGCCGGTAAATGGACACGTCATCGTCCGGTACGCGGAGAGAAAACAGCGCTTCGTGACGAAGCCAAGCAACTCAAAAAGCACGCAAAGCTGATGGAGCAACAAGCGATTGAGCAAATTCTGGGACGCGCAAAAATCATCTGTGCGACAACGACTTTCAACGAAGACCTTTTGGAGAATAAATCGTTCGACATGCTAATCATCGATGAAGCATGTCAAAGCACTGAGCCCGGATGCTGGGTCCCCATTCTCAAAGCCGACAAAATTGTGCTTGCCGGTGATCATCAACAACTTCCCCCGACGGTGCTAAGTCGTGCCGCGGCCAAAGAGGGGTTCGCGCTAAGCCTGCTCCAACGGCAATTGGACATTTATGGCGATCAAATTCATCGACTCTTGGATGTGCAGTATCGGATGAACTCAAAGATCATGAGCTTTTCGTCTTCGTACTTTTACGAAGATGCATTGATCGCCCACCCATCGGTTGCGGGCCACCTGCTGACCGATTTTGAAACGGTCAGCCCGTCGGATTTGACAGAGCAACCCATTGAGTTCATCGACAGCGCCGGGGCCGGTTGGGACGAAGAAATCGAAACAGAAGGGCTGAGCAAATTCAATCGTCAAGAAGCCCATTTGGTGGTTATTAAAGTGCGGCAGTTAATTGAATCGGGGGTCGCAGCACAAGGCATCGCCGTGATCGCCCCTTACGCGGCTCAAGTGCGTTATCTACGTGACCAATTAGCTCAAATCGCAGGGGCCACCGCGGTGGAAGTCGATACTGTTGACGGTTTCCAAGGCCGCGAAAAAGAAGTGATCGTCATCAGCACCGTTCGCAGTAACGACAAAGGCGAGATCGGTTTCTTGGGTGACCAACGGCGCATGAACGTCGCCTTAACTCGCGCCAAAAGGAAGCTGATCGTCATCGGCGACAGCGCGACCCTTGGCAGTAGCGTTTTTTTTCAAGCGCTACTGGAGTACTTTCAGACTGAAGGAAGCTATCGTTCGGTCTTCGAAGAACCAACCTAAGGCAGAAAATGTGCAGCGACAGATCATGATCGAGCAGGAGTAGCCAGCGGTGCGAACGCTGGCTCGAACCTTTCACAGAACCCAACGTACAGGTCCATGCACGGTTTGTATTTCACCTGCTTAAGTTGCCTCGGAAAGAGCACTCCGGTTTCCAATTGGGTGATATCGCACAGGCCAAGATCCGCCAAGCTGCCGCTACTGATGGTCAAGCTGGCGTAAGCACTTCGCGACACGCGCCACGAAGTGATACGCATCCTCTGAAATTCACCGCGCCCGCCGGGTCGTCGTAAGTGACGGATCAGAGAACTCGGATTCGATTTCCCATGAAACGGGGCTGGGTCGGTGACAAACACCGGCGGTATTCGCCGGCTTCGCCGGGCACATCGGGATAGGGGCGTTCCCAAGGACGATCCGCGGCACTCTTGTTCTGGTTAACCGTCGGCCGAAGCTACTGGGCCAACCAGTTCGTCAAGCTTTCAAGCACTCGTTGGCCTACACGCGCGCTTTTGACTTAAACGTTACAGTCGTCCACGTAGCGCGAGAAGCGAAGACCACGAAATTCAAGCTCACGGTCAAGCTCGTCCAGAAGAAGATTCGAGAGTAAAGGGGAGAGCGGGCCCCCCTGCGGAGTTCCTCACGGGTTCCGCTGAACAGGCCGTCTATCGACACCCCGAGGTCAAGAACGCTCGTATCAGTTTCAACAGCCGTTTGTCTTTAACCCGACGAGCCACGCGGCTCTTCAACACGTCGTGATCGACGCGGTCAAAGAACTTTTCCAAATCCATAGCGCCCCCATGCGTAACCCTCAACCAGACAGCTCTGGGATTTGGCCACAGCGTCATGGGCGAATCTCGATGGGCAAAAACCAAAACTGTTGTCCAAAAACGTTGCATCCCACTCAGGAGAAAGCACGAGAAGAATCGCCTGTTGGATCACGCGATCCACCGCTGTTGGAATGCCCAATTATTGCACTCCGCCAACGGGTAGGGAATCTCCACACGCTTGACCGGTTGAGGTCGGTACGTTCCAGATAACAGTTCGCCGATGATCCGTACGCAGTGATGCTGGATATATTTCCCCAGCTGCTGCACCGTCATCCCGTTGACACCAGAGACTCCGGCGTTAGCGACCACTTTCTCGATCGCTGCGTTGAAGTTAACTGGACCGCAAATGCGTTCCATTCACCCGATTTATCACCGGGGCCCGTTCGGGCTTTCGATAGGACTGCGGTTCGATTATCTGTTGGCTCCCGATTTCTCAGGGAGTGCATTAGAACCCTCGCCGGTCGATTCCAACTACTATGCCCTCTGCTGACTTCTGACGTGCGGTCAAGCTTCCTTGCGCAAGCTTCCGTTTAAGTCGTTGCAAAAAGCAGTGCTCAAACACGCGCCAGAACTCCCGGGGCAAGTCGATTTACTTTCTCCGCACAACCGCCGGATTTACAGGGTCGGCTTTCGATGGATAGAGGACTTCGATGGCTAGAGGACTTCGTCATGCATTGCTGACTCGTCCCACCGAAACTGCCTTGTATCCGATTCTTGTACATCGGCTCGCGGATTCGTGTTCGTGCTTCCTTCAGCCCCCATCTCCCGATGATGCCCTTGCGCTTCACTCGTTCTT
>CALDYR010000106.1 GCA_937944405.1 uncultured Pirellulaceae bacterium | reverse complement strand
GTGACCTCATCACCAATTTCTATCGCCAGCTCTTCCAGTTCGATAAACGTGCCGGCTGCTGCCAGACGCTGTTTTTCGGCTGTCGCCAACTGATTAACAACATCGGAAATCTTCGTAGTTAGTTTGCTATCCATAGCTATTCCTCCCAGTTTCGCACTCGCGGCTCTACGAGCCACCAAATTATTACACCGACATTTTAAATGTTACAGCTTTCTTGCAAACCGCAGAATGCCCCCCCGTCGGCCCGTCGGTGCCAGCACATATCTGGCTTGACCCTGTTTTGCAAATTTTCCATACTTTGACTCAAGTGATCGCCACGGGAATCCTGTATGTCCTGTTTTCACTTGTGCCGCGCTCCAAAAAAGGGGCGGGCAGGCCTATGGAAAGGCCTTTATTTCAGTGGTTAATGGAGTGACCCTATGCGCGCGAAATCCTTTTCGTTTTTTGCTTCTATTGCTTGTGCCGCGATCGTGCTGACCGTCGTTGGGCTGCAACCGGTCATCGCTCAGCGTCCTTCTGGTACGCCACACCCCCGTTCGCAAACTGGTCAAAAACGAATTTCGACGATGGCTACGGTCAACGGACGCCCTATCGCGCGTCAGCAATTGGCCAACGAAGCCATGCGACGATTCGGTAATGATGTGTTAGAGAGCATTATCAACAAGCTATTGGTGATGAACGAACTGCGCGAACAGGGAATTGAAATTACCGAACGCGACATCAACCAGTCCATCATCGACAAAGCAGAGAAGTTCGGTTTGTCCGCCGACCGCTATCTGAAGTTGATCGAAAGCAAACGCAACATCAAGATCGACCAATACAAAAACGATATCGTTTGGAACGAATTAGCGCTCCGCCGGATCGCCGAAGCCCAGATTCAAGTCACGCAAGAAGAGCTTGATGAACGTATGACCTTTGAATTCGGTGCCAAGGTTCAAGTCCGCCAAATTGCGTTGACGGATTTAGAATCCGCCAAAACGTTGCGTGAAATCCTACGTGCTGAACCAGAAAGTTTTGAGAAACTGGCCAAACAACATTCCGTCGACACCAACAGCGCTGCGATGGGGGGGCTTCTGCCACCGGTCCGACGCAATAGTGGATTTCCCGAATTTGAAAACGTTGCATTCAGCCTGCAGCCAGGGCAAATCTCGGAGGTCTTCAAAGTCGACGGTGCGTTTTTGGTGCTGCGTTGCGAACGCCTGTTCCCCGCAGAAGAACTTACCCAACAACAAATCACGCAAGTCCACCAACGCCTGGTCGAAGAAATCACCCGTGATAAACTTCGCACTTCTGCCGTGGACCTATTCCGTAGCCTCCAAGATTCGGCTCAGATCATCAACGTAATGAACGATCCGAAGCTTTCCAAGCAATTGCCTGGGGTGGCCGCGACGGTCAACGGCACCAAAGTGCTCAAAAACCAAGTCGCAGAAGAGTGTATCACGCGCTACGGCAAAATGATGCTGGAAGTCGAAGTCAACCGAACGTTGTTGGTCCAAGAATTAGAACGCAAGGGCATGTCGGTCGAACAAGATGAAGTCACTGCCGAAATCACACGCGCCGCCGAACAAGTTAAACAACGTCTACCAAGCGGTGAAGTCAATATCGACGAATACTTAGCTTTCGTCACCGGTAACGACAAAAGCAAAGTTGACTTTTATATCGAAGACCAAGTCTGGCCGACGGTCGCGCTGAAAAAATTGGTTGTCGACAAAATCGAAGTCACCCAAGAAGACCTCGATAAAGGCTACCAAGCGAACTTTGGACCCGGGGTCGAAGTTTTAGCCATCGTTTTCCAAGACCAACGTTCGGCAACGAAAGTCTGGAAAATGGCTGCCGCCAATCCAACCGCTGAATACTTCGGCCAGCTGGCCAATCAGTATTCAATTGAACCGGCATCTAAAAACAACTTTGGCCAAGTCCCGCCGGTAAAACGGTTCGGGGGCCAACCCGAATTGGAAGACGAAGCGTTTTCGTTGTCAAAGAATGAAATTTCGAAAGTCATCCAACTGGGCGAACATTGGGCAATTCTGTTCAGCAAAGGACGTACCAACCCGCAAGTCGCAGACTTCGATGCGGTGCAAGACGAACTTTATAAAAACATCCACGAAAAGAAAATGCGTCTGGCGATGCAAGAGGAAATTCGACGCATTCACGATGACGCTCAAATCGACAATTACTTGACTGGCACCTCGCAAACCGGGAAAGCCATGGTGAGATCGGCCCGAACGGTCGATAAACGCCTGCCGGTGGGAACACATCGCCAATAACAGGTTTACCAAAAGTATTCGCCGATACTAACTTCGCCGATTGAAGGATCGCCGATAAACGCATCGCCGGATGGCAACAAATAAGTATCCTGAATCCCGTTTAGAGCCTATCCCAGTACCGAACGATTTGTTGTTTCGTTCGTGTCACTTCTGCAACTACGCATTTGATACACGGAGACACCACAAGGGCGGAGCCAGTAACAGAGACGCGATCGTGGATTCTACCGGACAAGCTGTGGGTGCCCGTGGAAAAACTCTTGCCCCAGTATAAAGTGAACCGCAAAGGTGGACGTCCTCGGGCCGACCTTCGGAAGATCGCCAATGGAATCTTTTACGAGCTAAGGACGGGCTGCCAGTGGAATGCCGTGCCACGCGCACACGGAACTGGAAGCACGCTACATCGTTACTTTCAGGCATGGACTCAAGCGGGCGTGTCTCGAAAATTTTGAATTAGCCCGTTTTGGGTAGGGAGGCCAGCGATGACAAAGTCTGCGACCGATTGGATTGACGGGACTACCAAGACTCAAATGAAACGTTTCTGCGCCACGCTGTTTCGCAAAGGCCGAGTTCACTGCCCCCAGGCCTTCGAAGCATTTGAGCACGACTTTCCCAGTTGGCCGATGGCGTAATTATTCCTCACGGTATCTTTGACCCGTTTCGTAATCGAGGTCATATCAACATCGGTCTCTCACGCGACACCAGCGAATTTGCCTGCGACAGTCTCCGGGGGTACTGGAATCGTATTGGCAAGCAGTATTACCCTGATGCCAACTCGATTCTATTGCTGGTCGATTGCGGCGGTAGCAATTCGGCGACAAAACATCTTCAAGGATGATCTGCAGCAGGTCGTCAATCGAATCGGAGTTGTGATCCGAGTCGCTCACTACCCAAGCTATTGTTCAAAATACAACTTGATCGAGCGGCGTTTTTTTTCACACGCCAGCCGAGCTTGCATAGGGCCGCTGTTTGACACTTTGAGCCGAGCGGTCGAACTGATGCGGAAAGCAAAAACTTCCACAGGCCTACGCTCAACTGTCAATGTTATCAACAGAATTTACGAAACCGGAAGGAACGCACCCGAAGCGATGAAAGAAACCATTCGGGCAACTGTTCTTTTCCACGAGCTGTTGCCAAAATGGAACTACACAATCCGGCCGAAATTCGAGCAGTAATTCATCGAGCGATCCTTACTCAAATCAGCATCGTTTTGACTGTCAGCCAATCGAACACGTATCGCTTAATCTTGAATGTCGAGATGAAATTGTACCGGGTATGGCCGGCTTGGAATATCTTATTCTCAAATCGAATTGCGGGATCAGGTTACGGATCTGATTGCTTCGGATGTGAACAAATCGACGCGCGCCGATACAGGACGCCAAGGGCTAAGTTATTGGCAGATTCTGCGATTGGGCATGGTGCGTCTGGGGTGCAATCTGAATTACGACAAACTGCAAGATCTTTGCGAAAACCATCGAGCGTTACGTGGAGTATTGAGTGTTGGCGACTGGTATGACACGAGTTTCCACTGGCAACGGAGTCGCGATACGCCGGGCAGGCTGCTAATCGCGCGAGCTAACGCAAAATGCGAGGCAGCTCGAAGCAAACGAAAACGAGTTGCCTGACGGCTCGTTAAAATTGAAACTCGGCAGACGGCGAACCTACCGCTCCGCGTCCAAAGAACGAAAACCGCTGAAATACATATCGAGCGACTGATCCCGCCACATCGCCACTAAAATTCAGGTGAGACTCAGGTAAAATTCAGACACGCAGATATAGCGAAAAACGCACAAAGCGCGCTTACCGACAGATACTCATTTGCAATCGGGCGAAACTGAATTCAACTTTCGTTTTTCTGATCGTAGACCATCTGCAATAGTGATTCGACGTCTTTGAGTTTTTTACCGCTGTCAACAGCGCCTTGCACCATGTTGCGGGCTTCGGCTTCGGGGTGTCCTAAAGAAATCAGAATTTGGCAGACTTCCTCGGCAAGACTGTGTGCTGCGGACTGATTGGCCGATTCCCCTTCCAGCGCCGGGATCATCAGCGCAAACTTCGCCATCCTACGCCGCAGTTTCGCTACAATCCGTTCGGCCGTTGCCGCCCCGATACCCGGCAAAGTTTTCAGCGTGTTGACGTCTTGGCCCTCAATGGCGTGGGCCACATCGGGAACCGGTCGCACCATTGCACGCAGGGCTTTTTTCACGCCAACGCCGTCGACCGAGCAAAACATTTCGAAAAACTCGCGTTCAATAATACTATTGAAACCGATCAGCCGCGGCGTCATCCGCCCGCCTTTTTGGGCGTTGCCATCGATGTAGTCAATGGTGAACAGTTCGACTTCGTGGTCAATTTTTAGTTGCAATTGACGGCGAGTAAAATCGGGAATGAGGACTTCGTAATGAAACGGGGGAACTTCGAGGATCGCAAGGTCTTCGCCCAGTTGTTGAAGTTTGCCAGAAATTTTGGTGATCATGTAAGACTGTTGGGACGAATGGAAAGATAGTAGTGACACAACGCAATGGATAACGCGTCGGCGACATCGGGCGGTTCTGGTACTTCTCCAAGGGCCAAATGACGCGTCACCGCCAGTTGCATTTGAACTTTGGGCGCCCGACCGTTGCCGGTAAGGACGCGTTTGATTTGCGTCGATGCGTAGCTTTGGACTTCCAAGGCATTGGTTTCGGCGGCCAGACAAATGACACCTCGAGCGTGTCCCATGATGATGGATGTTTTGGGACGCTGGTAGTGGCTGTATAGCTCTTCCAGACCCATACAATCCGGTTTTAGTGTCTTGATCACGTCGTTGATGCCATTGAAAATTGATGCCAGACGTTTGGGGAATGTTTCACTGCGTTTGCTTCTCACAACGCCGGCTTCCACAATTTGTGGCCGGTCGTTTTGGACTTCTATCAGTCCGTAACCGGTAATGTTCAGGCCCGGATCGATGCCAAGAATACGGTGGTTTGTTTCGTTCATCTATAATAAACGTGCGGGATAGATAGGGCAGGGCAGGGTGGTTGCAACTATGGAATTTGCATTAACAGCGCGACACACTGAGCCTGCATGATTTCCGATTTACCCACCGCACCGACGCCTTCACCCGTTTTGGCCTTCACGCCGACTTGTTCAGGAACAATTTTCAAAATTTCGGCAATTCGGTCGGCAATGATTCTTTTGAACGGCGAAAGTTTAGGCGCTTGGGCGAAAACAATACAGTCCAGATTGGCGATCTGAAAACCGACTGCGGCGACTTCTTGCTTCGCCAACAACAGCATCTCAGCGGAGTCTCGGTTTTTGTTTTTGGGATCGTTGTCGGGAAAAAGTTCCCCGATGTCACCGATTGCTGCGGCTCCCAAAATGGCATCGGTCACCGCGTGTAGCAATACATCGGCGTCACTATGCCCGTCCAATGAGCGGTCGTAGGGAATTTCGACGCCGCCAATTCGAAGCGGCCCGCCTGGTTTCAGCCGGTGAGTATCATGCCCGATTCCAACGCGCAGAGACGGAATTGGTAATGAATCGTCGTTCATTGGAAAACTCTTAGAATTGAAGAAACGCGGGCAAGGAGACCTCAAATCTTACAGGCTTTGGCGTTTAAAAGTAGGATGCTGCGACAATCCTTCGTGAAAAAGAGATACCATGTAGGCCACGATTGGTTTATTGTTGTAGTCCGCCGACGTATTTTCGGTCGGCGGCTCATTGTCGAATTTCACCATTGTCGAATTTCACCATTGTCGAGTTTCGCCAGTGTCGAGTTTCGAAAGAAGTCCGACTGCCGCCAACTTAGCTCCTTCACTTTTTTGCAGAACCTATGAGAACAAAGAAAAATTTTGCCGTTTTGGCTTTTGCCTGCACGCTGTTGTTTTTGCCGTGGAAACCAGCCTGCGCTCAAACGGAAGTCGTGGCCCAAGCTCAAGACCATCAAGGCAGTAGCTCGAAATTCATTCCTGGAAAATATCCTGAAGTCTATCAACCTACTTGGGAGTCACTGGCCAAGCACGGCAGTGCTCCCCAATGGCTTGATGATGCGAAGCTGGGTATCTATTTCCATTGGGGGCCGTACAGCGTTCCCGCCTACAAAACCGAATGGTATCCCCGGTGCATGCACATCAAGAATCATAAAAAATGGGGAGACAGCTGGTTTAAATATCACTTAGAGCATTTTGGTCCCCTGAATGAGTTTGGCTATCACCACTTCATTCCAATGTTTACCGGTGAGCATTTTGATCCAGAGCAATGGGCGGATTTGTTTCAATCAGCAGGAGCCAAATTTGCAGGACCGGTGGCGCAGCACCATGATGGATTTGCCATGTGGGACAGCCAATTGAATCCAAACAATGCGCAAGTCGAAGGACCGCGCCGCGACATCACCGGCGAACTGTTGACCGCGCTTCGCAAGCGTAAAATGAAAACGATCACAACCTTCCATCATTCCCTCACCGGTCAGCGCCAACGCGCAGGGAAGCCCAAGGGGAAACGCAATATAAGTTACTACCCGTACGATAAAAACTTTTTTACTTCGTCCGAAGACCCGAAGCTTCGTAAGCTTTACGGCAATATGCCCGAAACAGAATTCAACGATTATTGGCTGAACCTTGTGCAAGAAGTCGTGGACAAATACCAACCCGATTTGATCTGGTTTGATTCGTGGTTGGATGTGATTCCTGAAAATTACCGCCAACGAATGGCGGCCCATCATTTCAACGCCGCTGCCTCGCGCAATCAGGATGTTGCTCTGATTTGCAAACAACAAGACATGCCCGATGAGATGCGTGTGCTGGACATCGAACAAGGCGGGTTGAAAGAAATGCCTGATCGCCTTTGGATGACCGACATCACCCTTAGCAAAAGCGGTTGGTGCTACGTCCAGGACCAAGAATACAAACCCGCTGATTTGTTGATCCGCAACATGGTCGACGTATGGAGCAAACGCGGGGTCGTGCTTTTGAATATTTCTCCTAAGGCCGACGGTATTATCATCAAACAACAACGGGACGTGCTTAAGGAATTGGGCGATTGGCTGAACATTTACGGTGAAGCGATCTACGGCACGCGGCCGCATGCTATTTTTGGCTACGGCGAAGCGGAGATTGAAGACGGGCACTTCGGCGGTCAATCGGCAACGATTAACTACTCCGCCAAGGACGTTCGTTTCACTCGTTCGGTCGATGGCAAAACAATTTTCGTGTTTCTGTTAGGCCAACCCGAGGCCGGGGCGCCGATCGTGGTGAGACATTTAGCCGATGGCAGCGGTGCGGAATTGGCGATTGAAAACGTTTCCCTGCTCGGCAGTGACCAAGGATGTCAGTGGGACCATGCGGACGGCGTGCTCAATCTCTCCGGCCCCGAACCTACCGAAGCCAACAAAATCGCCACGGTGTTCAAGGTCCAGTTGAAATAGACGGACGGAGTTGAGTACGGGATTCTTTGTTTTTTTTAGGGAATCGTCTACCGTAGCAGTTCTTTTCCAATAATTTGGAAAGACGGAACGTTTTTTTCGCCGCTGGATTACGAAGGTGAAATGTCTTAAAGCGGTATTGAACCACCGCACTCCAAGGCCCACTTTGGAGTGCGGTCCCTCGTCCCGCTTTGGTCTATCTCCATCTCCATGCCGCATCAAGTTATCCACGGCGAATTTTCAATGTCAGTGCCCGGTCTGGAATTCTGTGCCCCCAACTTCGTAGATGGGCGTTCTGAACGGCCTTTCTGGAACGGCCTTTACGTTATTCTATTGCTTGCCCGTGATCAACGAACAACCAATGCGAATTGAATCTTTGGCGCGTTTGTCTCCGCCACTCATGTAATCGTTTCCAACCCAGTGCCATGTTCAGCATCATTTTTGAAAGCTTTCGTTTTCTGATTGGAGTGCTGATCGGGGGCGTCTTGGGACTGACCGGTGGCGGTGGTTCATTGTTGCTGCCGACGTTTACGTATCTGTTTGAGTTCCCCGTGCAATTGGCGACCGGATACACTTTGATTCTCACCGGTGCGACTGCCGCGGTGGGAGTTGTTCCTCGAATACGAAACCAAGAAGTCGACTACGCTGCAGCAGTTTGTTTGGTGCTGCCGGTGCTGTT
The DNA here is from genome assembly GCA_937944405.1 of uncultured Pirellulaceae bacterium. Lineage (GTDB taxonomy): Bacteria > Planctomycetota > Planctomycetia > Pirellulales > Pirellulaceae > Mariniblastus. Next base: position 19,952 of record CALDYR010000106.1, on the reverse strand, counting down.
GGGGACGCTGTTAGTCAGAGCGTGGTTGTTCGAACTGGTTCCCGACGTCGTCCTAGAGATCGCGGGAACCCCAGTGGGTAAACGGACCTTGGTGATGTTTATTTTTGCCGGCATTGTATTGTTGTCATGGGCGACGATGATCGGTTTGATAGGCAGCAACCTCAAGCCCAATCCTGAGATGCGAACCGCCCACCCGCTGCGTTACTGTGCCCTCATGACGATCTGCGGTTTGGCTATTGGAATCCTCTCGGCTTTCATCGGTGCCGGTGGCGGCGTGATGTTGGTGCCATTGATGGTGATCGTGATGGGGTTGGAAATGAGAACCGTGATCGGTACCACGCTGTTGATCGTCGCAATAAAATCGACGATCGGCTTCGTCGGCGACATTTGGACTCAGGGAGCCCGGATTGACGTTTTGTTCTTGGCGAAGTTTTTTGGTGCAATGGGGATCGGTGTGCTCTTGGGAGCGACCGTGGCGCAGCGCGTCTCCCCTAGCGCTTTAAAAATTGGGTTCGCTTGGTTTCTCCTATCGATAGCGCTGTTTGTCATTTTAAAAGAACTGGTTGGATAGCCAGCACACAGTCCCCTGGGGCATTGACACAATAATGCGCTAATTGGAGGGGACGTTTGTCGTTGCGACCTCCGGTATGCTAAATTTTTGTGCAACAACAGAGTGGAGCCAATCGGTGGCTGTACCTGAAGCCTTGGTCAATTTCTTTACCCACATTCATTTTTTTACTATGAAAAACTTCCAGCCCTGCCGCCCCCAGATGTTTATTGCGTTGTTAGTTTTAGCCGCGACAAGTATCGGTTGCGATTTCGGAACCTATAGCGGCCGCGCCTCCAGTTCAAGCGCTGATTACAAAACGCCAGAGATGATGAAAGATGAGATGGTGAAAGATGAGATGGTGAAAGATGAGATGGTGAAAGATGAGATGATGAAAGACGAGATGATGAAAGACGAGATGATGAAAGACGAGATGATGAAAGACGAGATGGTGAAAGATGAGATGGTGAAAGATGAGATGATGAAAGATGAGATGGCTCCAAAAAAGAAGTAACCGTTGGGGCAGGGCGGTGGGGAGCCGGCTGATTGGCGTCTATCTCGACCAAGTCGGTGCGGGCACTGGACGACAATGTCGAATCGGCTGGTCGCTTGAGTTGCTTATTCACCTTTTGGTTAGGAGATACCCGGCGAGGTGCGTCTGTCGCCCGACGACTCGAATTCGTGAAACGTAATGTTGTGAAGCAAATGCCCATTGAGCTGATTTTTCGAGGCTTCGGTTACTGGAATCTACAACGGGATGTGTGAAACGGCCTCCTGCTAACTGCGAAAAGGTTAGTTCGCGATCCGGCGTTTCACATTTTCTTTTTGGGGCGATCGGGAACGCGTAGATATTTCCAGAAACCATGAACTTGGCCGACCGACGAGGGTTGGGAAAAACGCGGCTTTCTTCTATAAACTGGGGTTTGATTGGGCTCAATCACCTTACTTTCTCTCACTTTTAATCTGACTCTGATGGCAACGACTTCCGATCCGCAAGATATTCCCAGCCGGTTTGATTTTGAAACCGCGCAAAACAAAATCTATGACGCGTGGCAGTCTGGTGGCTGGTTTCATGCCGTTGTCGATCCAAAGAAAAAACCTTACACGATCGTCATTCCGCCTCCCAACGTGACCGGTGCGTTGCACTTAGGGCATGCGCTCAACAATACGTTGCAGGACGTTATGATTCGGATGAAGCGGATGCAGGGCTTCAACGCGCTGTGGATGCCGGGGACCGATCACGCCGGTATCGCGACTCAGGCGCGGGTCGAAAAACGCATCAAAGACATCGAAGGAAAGTCTCGTCACGATCTCGGGAGAGAAGAATTAGTCAACCGTATCTGGCAGTGGAAAGAGCAATACGAAGAACGCATCTTGGGACAACTGAAGCAGATGGGGTGTAGTTGCGATTGGGAACGCACTCGGTTTACTCTTGATGACACCTGTGCGAAGGCGGTGCGGAAGACCTTTTTTGATCTGTTTCAAAAGTCGCTGATTTATCGTGGCAAGCGACTGGTTAACTGGGACACCCACTTAGGCACAACCGTCAGCGACGATGAAGTCGAAAACAAAACAGTCAACGGCCATTTCTGGCACTTTATGTATCCAGTGGTCGATCCCAAACCGGGGGAACCGCATCACGTCACTGTCGCCACCACGCGTCCCGAAACGATGTTGGGCGATACCGCTGTTGCGGTCCACCCCGATCCGGCCGCAGCATTTTCTAAAGTCGAATCCGAATTAAAAGCGAAGCTGAAAAAAGCTTCTGCTGCTGAACAACCGGCAATCACAGAACAGATCGAAGCGCTAGATCAGCGCCGCGCTGAAATGATGGGGGCGCTGGAAATTTTGCGCGACATGGCCAACGATGGTCGCATGCTCAGTCTACCGTTGATGAATCGTGAAATTCCGTTGATCACCGATGTCTGGGCGAAGCCTGAATTGGGTTCAGGGTGTGTAAAAATAACGCCCGCCCACGACCCCAATGATTATGAGGTCGGCAAAAGGGCAGGGCTGCCGATGATCAACATCATGAGCCCCGACGGAACGTTGAACGCGGCAACGGAAGGCTACCAAGGGCTGTTTATGAAGCAGGCGCGGACCAAAGTTGTCGATGACCTGGAAGCATTGGGGTTGCTCAAAGAAGTCGAAGAGCGCGCAATTGAGATGCCGGTGTCCGACCGCAGTGGGACTCCGATTGAACCTTATTTAACCGATCAATGGTTCATCAAAATGGATACCTTGGCCCAGTCCGCAATGGACGTGGTCGAATCAGGAGAAGTCCAAATCACGCCTGAGCGTTACACGAAAGGCTATTTGTCTTGGTTGGGCGAAAAACGTGATTGGCCGATATCGCGACAATTATGGTGGGGCCATCAAATCCCGGTTTGGTCGAAAGCCTGCACTGTTCAAGCCGACGTTGATCAACTGGTTGCGGAAATTGAGGCGCTCAAATCATTCGATTCAGCGCTGGCGTCGATTCAGACTGAACCATCCTCTGAAACAGATCCCGAAAAACGTGCTCAGTTGGGACTGCCTGATTTCACGTTACATGTCTGTGTGCAAGATGCATCTGAAAGCCTAGAGCAAGAGCTCCAAGCGTTGGGGCTGATTCGGGAAGAAGATGTCTTGGATACGTGGTTCAGTTCGGCGTTGTGGCCCCATTCAACATTGGGTTGGCCAGAACAGACCGAAGAATTGGACTACTTCTATCCAACTTCAGCGCTTATCACCAGCCGCGACATCATCACGTTGTGGGTGGCCCGGATGGTGATCATGGGATTGAACAATTTGAATCAAGTTCCTTTCACTTCGGTTTTTATTCATCCCAAAATCCTTGACGGGAACGGGGAAACGATGTCCAAATCCAAAGGCAACGGCATCGATCCACTGGATGTGATTGATAAATTTGGGGCCGATGCGTTGCGTTTTGGGATGGCAAACCTGACAACCGAAACGCAAGACGTGCGGATGCCGGTACAGTTTGAATGTCCGGTCCAATCGTGCCAAACCAGCATCCCGCAAACGGTGAAAAACCGCGTGCAGGCGGTCGTCGAATGTCCCAAGTGTAAAAATAAGTTCCGCACCCAATGGGCTGAAACGGAAGCCGACTTGCAACTCCCGCGCGGGCCGGTGATCAGTGAACGATTTGAAGTGGCGCGGAATTTCGTGAATAAGCTTTGGAACGCGTCTCGATTTGCGATGCTGAACTTAGAAGGTTATCAACCTGCGGCGATCAATGAAGCAGATTTGACGGTGGAAGACCGATGGATTTTGAGCCGTCTGTTTACCGTTTCTCAGAACGTGACTCAATCGCTGGAGGGCTATCGGTACGCCGAAGCCACTCGCGCGCTCTATAATTTTGCTTGGGACAATTTCTGTAGTTTCTTTGTTGAAATTCTTAAAGACCGTTTTGCCGATCCAGCGCGACGTCCTCACGCCCAACGAATTTTGGTTTTCGCATTGGATCAGTTGCTGAGGCTGCTCCATCCGATGATGCCGTTTGTGACCGAAGCGATTTGGGAACAGTTGAACCGTTTCGCCAAGGTACGCGGCCTGGATTCAGTCGAAGAAGCCAGCGATTGCTTAATTGGGGCGTCCTGGGTTGAGATCGATGAGAAATGGGCCAATCCGGAAATCGAAACTCAGTTTGCTCGTTTTCAAACGGTGTTGGGAAGTCTGCGTGAAATCCGCTCGCGCCAAAATCTTCCGCCCAAAAAAGACATTAAGTTTTCAATTCGTGGTGATGAAGATTACTGCGAATCGATCAAACCGATGGCGGGGTATTTTTCCAGCATGGCATCGGCTGAATTGATTTCTATGGGACCGCAAGTCGAAGCACCTGAAATCAACGCACTGATCGCCCAAGGCGGCATCGAAATTTTCGTTGACCTCGCCGGGCTGATTGATGTGGACGCGGAAATTAAACGGCTGGAAAAAGAGAAACTGAAATTGGTAGGTAACATCGGCGGCAAGGAGAAGAAGTTGTCGAACGAAAAGTTTGTCAGCAGTGCGCCGGCGGAGATTGTTCAACGAGAACGTGATTCACTTGAGCAACTAGAGGAACGGTTGGCGAAGGTTGAGAGCGCGTTAGAAAAGTTCGCATCGTCGTAAGTAAAACGGTAGGCAATGCTGGCGCCGTGCCTACCGGTGTTGGAAGTGTCGATGCATTTTGGTCGGTGAACACTGCCCGTATTTACCGCCGGCGTCCGGCCAGAACCCATTGCGTGAATCGCGTGGGATGGAGGGCAGGGCAGGGCAGAGCAGTTTTCATTGGTGAATACGATTCACCATGACGCTTTCTGTGTCGGTTTGTCGGTGACGTTGGTGTGGCGTGTTTAACGCGATAACCGTTGCGATGTGGGCCGATGCGACGTGTTTTAGTTTCTTAACGGGCGGGAAAACGATGGGGAATTTGGCACTGGTGACGGGAGCATCGAGCGGAATTGGACTGGAACTTGCGCGGCTGCATGCGCAAACTGGCGGGGATTTGATCCTGATCGCGCGCCGTGCAGACAAACTTGCCGCGATAAAGCTGGAGTTAGAAGACGCTTACTCAGTCAAAGTTGAGACCTACGCCGCCGACCTCACTCAACTGGGGGTTCCTCGGCAGGTCTTTGATTTTGTGAAAGGGCAAGGCGGTGAAGTTGAAGTTTTGATCAACAATGCAGGAATTGGTGGACACGGGAAGTTTCACCAGCGCACGTGGAGCAAACAAGAATCAATGATTGACCTCAACATCAAGGCATTGTGTGAGATGACGCATCTGTTTGTGCAGGATATGGTCAAAAGAAAACACGGCAAGATTCTCAACGTCGCATCAACCGCGGGACTTTTGCCCGGCCCCTTAATGGCCGTTTACTACGCGACCAAAGCGTTTGTCGTTTCCTTCTCTCAAGGAATCGCAGAAGAACTCAGGACCGACGGAATCACGGTGACCGCGCTGTGCCCGGGGCCGGTGAAAACCGAGTTCATCGCCGAAGCTGAACTTGATGGTGTCGACGCGTTTAACAACGCCGCCTCCCCAGTAGACGTTGCCAGGGTCGGCTATGACGCGCTGCAACGTGGGAAGTTAATCGTGATCAACGATTGGAAGTTGGCCTTGGTGCTTAACTGGATACGACCGTTTTTACCGCGTTGGACGGTGCTTAAATTGTCTCGCAAGCTGATGTCGAAAAACTAAGTGCGTCTCAATGGCCCACAACCGCCACAAGCAATCGTACGTTGCGATTGCTTGTGTTGACGGACTGCTGATCCAATGCACTTCGTTCGTCTTTTCCGTTTGCTGATTTAGCGCTGGTGAAATAACCCCCAATCAACGCACCATTGGTGTTTGGCTTTGCTGAGAAAACTGAGCTTCGAAAGCCCCACCAACCCACTCTTTGGCTCGCCCTTCAAATTGGTCGATAAACTGATTGACGCCGTTACCCAATTGAAACGTGGGACGCTGATTATCATCGTTGCCATTGTGGGCATGAGGCGTTCCGGTAGCCGCGCGGCAGCAGTCCATCAACATGCCATCACTGGCAATAAACCCAGTGATGATGATGATATTGGCGTAGACCAACAAATTCGGCCCCGCTTTTTTCCCAAAGAATTTCATTGCGGTTCCCGAGCTTTTTTTGATTCGTCGGCCAATCAGGTCGACCGAGTAGATTTCATCTAAAATCAGATGAACCATGAACCCCAACACAACCGCCCAAGACTTCAGTAAACGAATTTCATTTTCGGGCGAAAGGCAGACAAGGTACGTCACCATGCCGGCTAACACGGCCGCCGGTATACTGTGCCACATGCCTCGATGGACGGTAAATTTTTTGAATAGTTCTCCGCCTACAAAACGAATCAAGACATAAATCACCCCAGAGGTAAAAACCATTTGTTCGGGCGAAAGACCGATCTCCTCAAAACGGCGAAGCATTAGCATTGGCACCATTACCGAAACAAAACTTAGCATCTCCCTCAGCGGCACGCCGAGCTTATGATCTAAGTCCGGTAGCATTCCGGCGACACTACACAAACCACCCGCGACGCAACAATGTCCCGCAGGGATACCGAATTGAGTGTAAGCGACGGTTCCATAGACAACGCCCACTAACGTGCTGGCGGTGATGTGTGTTTGAAAATTTGCCATGATTCCATTCCTTTGTGGCGCGACGAGCTATTGGCGTCGGTCGTTTTACGTATCCGACGACTCAATGACTGCATTTGACTATTTCAAAAATCGTTGATTGAAGCTAGGGCAATTGCAACTTCAGGGGCAATACGTAGATGGGGCAGGGTGGTTCAGTATTTTTTTTTTGCTAGCTGAACAAAAACGCTTCACGCCCCATAAAACTACTTTGCCGAAAAATTACCTCCGGAACCGATATTAGCGAATTGAGACGTGAATCGCGCTTGAAGCGAAATTACGATTCCTCTCTAATCCGCGACCGCGATTTGAGTTCGGCAACGGTTTTGTCGGAATGGATGTGCGGAGCGATTCGCAATTAGAGTTCAGCCCACCTTGGAAGGAGTGCGACCATGTCCGTCTACGACATTGTGATGCTAATTATATTCTTTGGCGCAGTCTTATTTGGATTCCGGAAAGGACTGGCGTGGCAAGTCGCGTCGTTACTTTCGATCGTGCTCAGTTATTTCGTAGCGGTTAATTTTCGGCGTCCTGTTGCCGCGCTGATTTCAGCCCAAGAACCTTGGAACCAATTCGCAGCGATGCTGGTGCTGTTTTTAGGTACTTCACTTGTTGTCTGGACCGTGTTTGCGTCTTTTAGCCGGAACATTAAAAAACTGAATTTGGGCGGATTTGACCGTCAAGCGGGCGCGGTTCTGGGGGGATTTAAGGGCGCAATCCTTTGCATGTTGGTGACGGTTTTTGCGGTGTCGTTGTTTCAATCGACCAGCAACATGGTTCACAATTCCAAGGCCGGGTATTATGTCGTCAGCGGCATTCGCCAGTTTGCACAATTCACCCCTGACGAATTAGTTCCGTATCTCGACCCCCATATCAAAAAATTTGACGAGTCGATCGGCGCGACACCGGTGAAAAAACCTTTGTTTGAATCCAGCACCAACGGCAGCAATTTTCAAGTCAATCAAAACGGCGGTTCTCCGAATAATGGTTTCCCCAACAGCGGTTTTCAAACCAATCCCGCCACCACCGTTGGCGGCGGGTTTTCGAACTCGACCGTGAATTCGACTCAGCGACTGGCACCCAATTACCGTTCTGGTCAGTTCGAATCTACCCAACGCCAAACCAACAGTAGCGGATTTGGATTTAATCGCCCGCAACAGGATCAAGCAAATCAAAATTACAATCCAAACACGCCCTACTCTCAAAATGCGCCCAACAATCAGGCTCAACCGAGTAACGAAGGGATCTTCAGTACTGGTTTTGGTCGGCAGATTTTAGGAGGTCAAAATGGACAAACGCAAACGCAGGACAACAGCGGTCGTTTTTTACCTCAGCAGTCGCCAGTTCAGCCGCGTGTGACAACGGGACAAAACGGATGGCCAGAGATCAACACGACGATAAATACTAGAGATCTGATTCAGCGCGGTGCAGAAACGACTGCGGAAATGCTACGGAGGGCTTACGAAGCCAACGCTCAGTCGCGTTAGTTCGCGTTTTTTTTCCTCGGCCATGGCGATTCGACGGGCGTTGGTTACCGCAAATGATCACCGCAAGTTGGCACGTGATGGCGATTCGTGCGACGGTTAAACGCCGCCATGGCTTGATTGGGAAGTTGCTTGGCTAAGCAAGGGGAACAGCGATTAGGCCTTTCGATTCCCGAAATTGTTATCGAAGTTAAGACACGAAAACCTCTTATTCTCCGGCGAAAACAGGGCCCTAACCGAACATAAGAAACATTATCGGACGTTGAAGGTGGGGAGTTTTGAGCTGTATTGCGTGGCTGGATTGGCCATGATTCCGACCACCGAACGTTTAAGATGAGTTAAGACGAATTGTGTCCGGGCTGTATTCGAAGTGACGTTCACCGAATCGGCCGGCAAGGCGAGCGCGCGTTGCAGTTTGCGCGCGACTGTTCAGGATTATCTTTCCGTTGTCGCCGCTGGGACTGCCGCTGAAGTAGCTGGGCCAGAGACTTGGCTATTTGGTAAGACGGCGACTTTGGCCTGTCCCATCAATTCATCCCATCAATTGAAACACTTCATTCAAGTGCTTCAGCGAAGAACTTTCCTCCCAACCACTGGACCTGTCGATTACTTCGTCTTCTCCATGCACTTTGCATCCGGTGCTGTCGACGACGATGTCGATCGAACCTATGACTTTTTCAATCACAATTTTGACCTGCATCCTGACCGCACGTTTCGCTAAAGACGTGTAGTTGGGGATCGCCACTTCGGCACCCATCAGTTTCACCAGAGCACGACCAAGGCCTTCGGTTTGTTGATACCGGAGGTGAAAGAGCTCCTCAAGAGTCAGCAACACTTCAATCGCTGCGTCGCTGTAAACAAAAGGCCGTCCAACTTTGAAGCCCTTCTTTGCGTGCTTCCAATTGGCAAGCACTTCTTCTGAAAACCAAAACGTGATGTCGCCTCGATTAACAAGCGACTTGTTGTAAGCTGACCAGTTGGTGACTTGGTAACCGGTTTTTTGACGGCTCTTTTTCGCCATGATACGCTCTTTCTTGCGGGGCAAATCCTTCAGACGCCACTAAAACGCAAAGAGCTCCACTTTTGTTGGGCAAGGCCATTTTTAAGGCAATGTTGGAGCTATAATTTTTCCAATCGTCAGTCGGTGAGAAGATGCCCTTTTCTTGCGACAAGCGTCCCGCAAACAGTGCGAAGTTTCGGTCGCCCTGCCCTGCCCCGAGATCGGGATGAACACAGTTTGGTTTCACCGCGATCTGGTCAGGGCGAATACCTAAATTGAGGAACTTGCTTAGGGGAAATTCCGTCAAGGTGTAATCACGGAAAGTCTTTTGCGGGCTACGGATTGATGAGGAATTGGTACGACCAGAGCAATAAGGTCTTGCGGTACACGCCGAAACTCCAACCGATTGCGTGGATGGGTTGGCCAAGATTGCTGAATAACCGGGAAGACACTTTTTAACGCGGTAAGTGCCCGCGCGTCGACTGCGTCGCATTGGCCTGACGCATTGGCCTGACGCATTGACGGAAAAACTTCGGCAATTGGGGATGGTGCGGCCTCAAATTCCCGCCACATTTGCCATAAAATAGTGCGTCATGGCCACATTTGTTTCAAATGTTCGTAGGCAAGCTGAGCCAAAATGACTATCTTAGAACGCGAGACGGCGGTGCATTTCTGTAACCGTTTTAAACAATGGGGATCTTTCTCGGTTTTTCTTGACCAGTGGAAGCTTCCGACGGTTGTCCGTTCTGAGATTGTTCATCACCTTCTGCTGGGCTTTAGATTGAACGTCAACCACTCGAGCAGACGGGGAACGGATTTAAAAACCGTGCCCTGTGAGTATGAAAAAGGGCATGTGGTGCTTTCACAAATCGCATTGATTTTCGGGGATTGTTCCCACGGGGACGTTTGGGAAGCGATTGCGAGAACCGTCAAAGCACCTTGCAACTGTGTAGTTTATTAGATGTTAGTTATTGGGCTTACCGGTGGAATTTCGAGCGGCAAGAGTTTTGTCGCTACGTGTTTTTCCGAATTGGGCTGCCAGATTGTTGGCGCGGATTTAATTGGCCACCAAGTGCTGATGCTGCCGGAGGTAATTCGGCAAATTCGGGATGCGTTTGGAGACCACGTCATCGTTGACGGCAAAGTCGATCGACGGCGTTTGTCGGCAATCGTTTTTTCTGAAAACGCGGATACACCATCTAATGAATTAAAAATGCTTGAATCGATCACCCATCCAAAAATCGGTGAATGGATGAAAATCCGATTTCGGGAGATCGAGCAAACACAGTCAGCGCAAGCGGTTGTGCTGGATGCTCCAGTCATGTTCAAAGCGCAATGGGATCGTTTGTGCGACCGCATCGTATTTGTTCACACTGATTTAACAATTCGAAAACAACGGGCCGTCGGGCGCCGATGGACAAAGGGGGAGTTGGAACGCCGAGAACGGCAGCAATTACCTTTGGCCGAGAAACGCAAGCGGGCGACCGATGAGATCGATAATTCAGGGTCGGCGGACAGTACGCGGGAGCAGGTGCGGACACTTTGGGAGAAGTGGCAATTGCAGGCAGGCCGAGCGAATTTGAAACGTAGTTTATGAAAACACTGGCATTCCCCCCCTAAATATTGCTAGTTACTGGAGAAAACAATGACAGATAATCGAAACTCTAAGGCTCGAAGCGGCGGAGCGCGTCACAATCGACGCAAGAGTAGCGATCGTGACCTCGAGCCTGATGTCAGCCAAAGGTTAAAAGAGATCGAAAACGATGGCGAACCGATGTCTTTGGCGGAAACGATTTCGCGCGAAAGCTCGCCCGCTCAAGTTTCGGCTGACTCTAGACCGAACCAAGACCAACCCATCAACGTTAGCCAACTGCAACAAATGGAGATCGAAACGCTTCATGAGCACGCCAAGAAATTGGGACTCAAGGATATCGATCTCGAAAAGCGTGACCTCGTATCGGCGATTTTGAAACAACAGATCAAACGTCAAGGCCTAATGATTGGCGAAGGCACGTTGCAGATTCTTCCCGACGGTTTTGGATTTCTACGAAGCCCTGAGTATCACTATCTTAGTTGTCCGGATGATATTTATGTGTCCCCCAGTCAAATTCGCAAGTTCAATCTTCGCAACGGGGCGGTCGTGCGTGGGCAGATTCGTCCGCCCAAAGAAAACGAAAGATACTTCGCCCTGCTGCGTGTTGAAGCGATTAACGGTCACTCCCCCAATAACAACTCACGCCGAGCCAACTTTGACGAACTGACGCCACTGCATCCCACCGAACGTATTGTTTTAGAACATGCCCCCAAGGATGTTTCCACTCGCATTATTGATATGATGACGCCGATTGGATTTGGCCAACGTGGTTTGATTGTCGCACCACCGCGGACCGGGAAAACGGTTCTAATGCAACGCATGGCTCGCGCGACATTGGAAAACCATACCAATGCGTACGTGATCATGTTGCTGATCGATGAACGTCCTGAAGAAGTCACTGATATGGAACGGGAGGTCAAAGGGAGTCGCTGCGAAGTGATCAGTTCGACCTTCGACGAACCGGCCTCGCGTCACATTCAAGTCTCCGAAATGGTGCTAGAAAAAGCCAAACGCATGGTCGAATCGGGCACCGATGTGATCATCTTCCTTGATTCGATGACCCGTTTGGGACGGGCTTGGAATTCGGAATGTCCTCCGTCAGGCAAAACGCTCTCTGGCGGTTTAGACGCCAACGCGATGCAAAGACCAAAAGCGTTTTTTGGTTCCGCCCGCAAAATCGAAGAAGGCGGTTCCCTAACGATTCTTGCCACCGCTTTAATCGACACCGGCAGCAAAATGGATGAAGTGATCTTCGAAGAGTTCAAGGGCACCGGCAATATGGAAATTGTCTTGGACCGCGCGTTGGTGGAACGTCGGATCTGGCCCGCGATCGACATTGCCGCTTCGGGGACTCGCCGGGAAGAACGTTTATTCGATGAAGACGAGTACGATCGAATTTGTTTGCTGAGAAGGGCGCTGGTAGAACATAGCCCCTCGGAGGCGATGGATAAACTGACCACTGAGCTGAAGAAGACCAAAACCAACGCCGAATTTCTGATGCAAGTGAACCCCAATTCCCTTTTTATGTAGCGCATGATTCAGATTATCAACACAGGTGTCGCTAATATCCGTTCGCTGCAGGCCGCGTTTGACAGGATGCAGCAACCCTGGAACCTCACCGAAAACATCGACGACATTGTTTCGGCCAGTCACGTTGTGTTGCCCGGGGTTGGGGCCTACGCGGCGGCCGCTGAAGCGATTGATCGTTTGGGGCTGCGCGAATCGATTGTCCAAAGGCTCAACGATCACGATGCCGCAACGTTGTGTATTTGTTTGGGCATGCAACTGCTAGGCAAAGCCAGCGCCGAAAGCCCCGGCGTAGACGGGTTGGGCGTGATTGAGGAAACGATCGAACGTTTTGACACCACCGTCCAAGTTCCGCAGTTGGGTTGGAATAACGTGGTGCCCTCCCCTACTAACAACCAAACCATGTTTGAGCCCGGCGAAGCCTATTTCGCGAACTCGTTTCGGTTAAATTCGCCGCCGGCGGGATGGAATTACGCCACCACTGATTACGGTGGACAATTTGTTAGCTGTTTGTGGCAAGGGAACACCTTGGCCTGCCAGTTTCACCCCGAACTTTCCGGTAAATGGGGCCAAACGCTGCTTGAAAAATGGGCTGCGTAACCAGCGCTCTTCAAATCTACTGATTCAAGGTAGAATCTACGTCGTTGGATCATGCCGGAAGGTCTTCTGCCGCTTTTTCAAACGCGGATCATTTAAATCGATCCACGACTTTTCAATTTCTCAATAGGCTCATGCTAAAACCCCGAATCATTCCCTGCCTTGATGTGAACAACGGTCGCGTCGTTAAAGGCGTGAAATTTCAAAATCTCCGTGACGCTGGTTGTCCGGTTGAATTGGCCGACCACTATCAACAACAGGGGGCCGACGAACTGGTAATCCTTGATGTGTCGGCGACGCGCGAGGCGCGCTTGGCGATGCTCGAAACGATCGAAAGCGTTAGACGCAAGCTGTTCATCCCTTTAACTGTTGGCGGCGGCGTCGCTTCGGTCGAAGACGCCAACCGATTGCTCAACGCCGGGGCCGACAAAGTCAGCGCCAATTCTTCGGCGGTGAAAAATCCAGAGCTCATCAACCAGATGTCGACGCGGTTTGGAGCTCAGTGTACCGTGGTTGCGATCGATGCCAAACGGGATCCGGCTAAAGAGAACTTTTGGCAGGTGATGACGCGCAGCGGCACCCAGGGCGAACCGTTAGACGCGGTTAATTGGGCGGCCGAAGCCCAGAACCGCGGGGCCGGAGAGATTTTACTTACCAGTTTTGATCGTGATGGCACACGCAGTGGATACGATTTGGAATTGATGCGTGCGGTCACCGCCGCCTGTACGCTACCGGTGATCGCTTCAGGCGGTGCCAATTCGGTGGCTCACATGGTCGAGGCGTTTGAGAATGGCGCCCACGCAGTTTTGGCCGCGTCGATATTTCATGACCGAAACATGACCGTCGAAGATGTAAAACAAGAACTTACCGCGTCGGGAGTCAATGTTCGGATATGATTGTTCCTTTGATAAACACCAACCCGCAGCAGGATTGGTCAACCGCATTGCTGGATCGAATCAAGCGCGCGTCCCTCTTTGGCGCGGTATGCGTGAAGGTTGACTTTCAGTTAAACGATGCTCAAATGGCTGCGCTGCAAAGGACTGTTAAGCAATCCGGAGGGCTGACTGACATCTATCTTCACTCGGACGTTTTTCAAGACCAATCGGCGTTGGAACTGTTAAACATCGGCGGGGCGAAAATCGTCACGACTTCCGACCGACGAGAGGATTACGCTTCGATTCCGGATGAACGGTTGGTATTTACAGATTCCGATCATTGGAACGCCCTGCCCTCCCCTGCCGCGGAGACCATTGCGGAATTGGAAACCGGAGATCGATTGGCCGTGATCGATGCGGATTGGATTGAAGAAAATCCAAAGATAATTGCCGATTACTATCAAGCGATTCTCAAATCCGATCGCCCCGACGGACTCTGGCCGACGATTATTTGTGATCCATTGGGCATCGCGTTGGGGTTAGCTTACTCCAATCGGGAGAGTTTGCTCCACGCCATTGAATCGCGACAGGGCGCCTATTGGTCGCGTTCGCGCGGAGGGTTGTGGATCAAAGGTTTAACCAGCGGCGCGACACAGAAATTGTGGAAGGTTCGGTTTGACTGCGATTGTGACTGTTTAAGGTTCACCGTGACGCAAGATGCGCCGGGTTTTTGCCACCGCAATACGCATACGTGTTTCGGTGAAGAACGATCCATCGCTACGGTTATTGAGCGACTGAGCGAACGTATCGTTTCGCCTGACACAAAATCCTTCACCAAAAAACTAGCCAACGACGCAGACCTGCTGCAAAAAAAGTTGCTCGAAGAAGCTCAAGAATTGGCTGAAGCGGCGCAACTGGACGACCGCTACGAGGTCGCCTGGGAAGCCGCAGACGTGATGTATTTCGCGCTCGTGGCGATGCTTAATAACGGTGTCGGATTAGAAGAAGTCTACGCTGAATTGGCGCGGCGAATGAACCGCATCGTACGCAGGAACTGATACGCGGTGACCGAAGGCCTGCTTTCGTTGGTCATTGATTCGATTTCCGCGAACCACGCCCGCAGGAAACATATGTGCCCAAGAAGAACCTTTGAAAAATGCTAAAAAGAATTTCCTACGCCGACTTTGGCAACGTTACGCTTTCCCATTCCTTAGACGCGCAGACCTTGGAACAATCCCAAGCTATTGTTGATAGAGTCCGCGCCGGGGGGGAAACGGCACTCCGAGAATTTGCCGTTAAATTCAACGAACGTACCGACAACCAACCGATCTTGATCGACCGCAGTGCCCTCCGGGACGCCGCCAATCGAATTGACGCCGATGATCTGGCGCTGCTCAAACGCGTGGCGAAGCGAATCGCCGACTTCGCCCAAGCGCAACTTGATTCGATCACCGCGTTGAAAACTTCGGTTGTCGGTGGGACTGCCGGACACACGATCGAACCGATCGAAAACGCGGGCTGTTATGCGCCTGCCGGAAGATTCGCTCTGCCTTCGACGGTATTGATGACCGCCGTTACGGCCCAAGTTGCGGGCTCTCAACACATAGTGGTGGCGTCCCCCAACCCATCGGACATCATTTTAGCCGCCGCGTTTGTGGCGGGGGCTGATCAGGTTTTAGCGGTCGGCGGAGCTCACGCGATTGCCGCACTGGCTTACGGATTTCAAGGGTTTCCCAGACGAGACATCATCGCTGGGCCGGGAAATCGCTGGGTGACGGCGGCCAAGAAGATCGTCAACGGCGACTGCGGCATCGATATGCTGGCCGGGCCTTCGGAATTGGCCTTGGTCGCCGATGCCAGCGGCGATCCTGTCACGATCGCCGCTGATTTATTGGCTCAAGCCGAACATGATGTCGACGCGCGGCCATTTTTAATTCTGACCGATGCGTCGATTGCTGATGCGATCGACGAACAATTACAACAGCAACTAACGCAACTACCAACCGGAGAAGTCGCTCGCCAGTCATTAACCAATAACGGCGCCATGGTTTTGTGTGAAGGTGTTGAAGAAGCGATTGCAGTCTGTAATCGATTGGCCCCCGAACATTTGGAGCTTCATCTTACCGACGCCCAAACGGTAGCGTCCAAAATTCGTCATGCGGGCTGTATCTTTATTGGCCATCAATCGGCGGAGGTGTTCGGTGATTACGGCGTCGGCCCAAACCATACCCTGCCAACGGCCGGCACTGCGCGGTTCACCGCAGGGCTTAACGTATTCACCTTTCTGCGGATACGGACATGGTTGAAGCTTGACCAGGCACCGATCGAACTCGTTCAAGACACTGCACGATTGGCGGAGATCGAAGGATTGATCGGACATCAACGTTCAGGGCTGAGGAGAAAGTCGGCAAATTGATGCACTTAGCGGTGTGTCACCGCTGTAAGTTTGGGGCCGCTGGATTGGCCGTTTCTAGATGGCGGTTTGGTCAAGAAAATCGAATACTTACCCTGTGCCAGCACTTTTCACACGGGGCAAGCCAATCTTGATGCTGCGGACCGATTTGTCTACTCTCGGGCGGAATTTCATTCTGACGACGACTAACGTTGCGAGAAATATTATGCTGGGACGGAACCCGTTACGCGCCGATTTCAACCAATCGCGCTTACTTGACAACAACAACAACAACAATCATCAACTGCGAAACGGATTGGCTATCGCAGTGGCTTGCTTGATTTTTGCAACTGGATGTTCGCGGTTGGGAAACAGTGGTCCGCTGACACAGAGGCGCATCCCGTTTCCACCGCAACCATTGCGTTCAAATCCGGCCTCTGCGACTCAAGCGACCGTCGAACCCACAGCCACCAGCGCTGCGGCAGCGTCAGCGGCGCAAGGCCAACGCGCTGCCGACCGCTTTGAGCTTGCTGGTCAGGAACGCACCGAATCCAACCCCGCGCGAGACCAAATCCAAAACCTGAAAGCGCGTCCGCCGAAGCTGTCAGATCTGCCGCGCACCACGCTTTACGCCGAACCAACGTTTGCAAAAGTTGAACAAGCCACGTTCGAGCAAACTGTTGCGGAACCGGGCACGTCTGTTCGAAGCTCTGGTGACTTCAATCCCGCCGCTGAACCGCCGGCACAGATTTTCTCCCAACCGTTAACAGCAATCGCAGAATCGTTGCCTTCATCTCCCAACGGCCCCGCGCCGTTTATTAGTTCGGGGAAATCCAAAGCGTCAGCAGATCCGTCAACAGCTTTGACGACTAACGCGCAATCAAGCCTGACCGTTAACCTGCCCAATGAATCAGAATCTGTTCAAAACGATCAACTTCGAAAGCTGTCCCAGCGGATCCTGTTGGTGACTGACCAGTCATCTATCGCAGATACACAATCAACGGGCGCTGAAGCCAACGCCGCGGATTCAATAAAAGACGTGCTGCTTCCGATCACCAAAAAAACAGTAGCACCACAGGTCGTCGCCACAAAAACCTTTGAATCGCCCCCGACCCCGTTATTACCCGTTGTACCGAAAACCATCGAAAAAACAGCCACAGAAGTAGCGCGAGAAATTGCCAGCAGCACTCCGATCGTCGACCCCAACCTACAGGGCGAAGTGCTCGCCAGAGCCGCCCCCCAAAAAGCGCAGAACCCGAGCGAACAGCCGAAACAAACAGCGGTAAAAGACGCGGTGTCCGAATTAACACTGCCCGAATTAACGCAGCCCGAATTAAGCCTACCGATCCTCGAAAGAACGGCCAAAGACTTCAACCCGGTTGGGCAGCAAGAGATTGCTTCTGCGTCTCTGATAGAAACGATCCCTGAAGCGGTTGCTGCCGCAGCACGTGTTGCTTCTGCGATCGACGTCGATCAGATAGAACGAATTACCATCGATCCTACGTTACAAGCCCAGCGCGATCGGCGTTTGAATTTCTCGGTTCCACTAAAACCAAAGACGGTTCAACCTGAGCCCGCTCGGGTGGTGTATCAAAAGAAAAAAGCCCCCTTTTTGATAACGCCAACGGTCAGCAAGACGTTACCAGAGGTTGCCGATACGCGCATCGCGAGTCTCAAACAACCTGACTTCATCGCAGCCATGAATTCAGCCCCTGTCACCGAACCGGTTAAGAAATGCGTAACCTGTGAGAACCCCGACTGCCGAGGTTGTAACATCCCCTCTGAAGATCTGTTCTCCCAATCGGCACCTGTGATCAGAAATCGACGCAGCCTTGCTCCAATGGTGGTCCAACCTGAGGGGGGGGATGAGGTGCTTGAAAAAAAGAATTTCGGACAAGTTTCTTTTTCATCAGCCGACCTGCCGCTGCCGGAAACCTTTCTCAACGATGGCCATAACATCGGCGCCTCTTTCGAACAGCAAATCCACCCCCCCGCCCCTAACGAGAATGCGGCGGCAGGGGAAACTCAATCTGACGTTCCACCGGTTGGTGTTGAAGCGATTATGAAATTAAACGCGGTCACGTGGAGGTCGCGTCTTCAACAGACAATCGGTTTGGTTGAAAAGCAACTGGACAGCGACATCAATAGCCAAACGCGTACCAGTTTGGAAATCAACCTACGCCTTTTAGATGTGCTCAGTCGGCAGATGGAGGATATTGCACAAGAACAGCGTTCCTTCACACCATCGGAAAATCAGTTTTGGCAGCATCAGTTAGAAGCGATTACTTCGATGCTGCAGACTTCCGAACTTGAAAATGGGCGCGATCACGACTTGCTACAACACCACACCGCGCACGAGACTTTGGTCCACCTCCGTCAAGCGATTGCGGAACTGGAGTCGTTAGCGAATTTGAAAATTGCTGCGGGCGTTTTTTGCACTGAGGTTTCGGGATACGGTCAATTCGAATCATTCTCAACGGACATTTTTGAACCAGGGCAAAAAGTATTGATCTACTGTGAGGTGGAAAACTATAACTCAGTGGAACACACGGACGGTTCGGGGTCCAAATTTCACACCCGCCTGCGGGGAAGTTATGCGATTTACGATGCTTCTGGGCACGCCGTCCAGCAAGCCGAATTTCCGGTCATGGAGGATGTCGCCCGTCGGCGTCGACGAGACTTCTACATCCACTTGCCGATTACGATCGGCGACCTTCCAGAGGGTGGGTACGAACTGCATCTGTTGGTGGAAGACTTAGGTGGTAACAAAACGGCGTCGTTAACGCCTCCTTTGACCTTTTCGATTCGCGCCGGCGGAAGTGCGAACTTGCAAGCACGCGTTAACCGCGAAGCAAGCACGCGCTAACTGCGAAAACAGCCAACGGCACATTCCTTGATAAATCTCCAATGCGTAAGCGTCGGAAATTTCGTCCAATCGTGATTTTCCCGCAATTTCGTTGATCCGAGGGCACGGCTTTGCCCTACCGAATCAGCCGACGTACAGTCCCGACAAAACCTGCAATGGACCTTCGCGCGTCGTTGGCGGTCATTAGCTGGTGATATTTTCTCTTAAAAGTGGTTTTTGCGGTTTCAGGAGACTGGCATTTTGCTAAAATTCTCCCGCTGTTGATGAGGGGGGACCCTCCACAGCCCAACCTAAGCGTTATTCTTGGTCCGGTCGGACGCCCTTCATTTGTTTCGGCCGGACTTTTTTCGTGCGCCTTGGTATGTTGGCGGTTCGGGGCATTCGCGCCGATCGATTCGCGCACAATGATTCGCGCCGGTCAAACCGTGCAGACTGCTACTGAAATTTTCTATCAACAAAGATGCCGACTATGTACCGCCACTGTATTGAAATCGTTGGTTTCTTCATTATCGCTTGCTGCAACGGGGTGTTATTTCCGGCGGTCACACAGGCCCAGCGAGCCGAAAAAACGGCACACCAACACACCAATGCGTTAGCCAATGAGAGTAGTCCGTATCTGCTATTGCACGCACACAACCCAGTCAATTGGCAGCCTTGGAACGATCAGACACTGGCCAGAGCGCAAGCCGAAGCCAAGCCCATTTTTTTGTCGATTGGTTATTCAAGTTGCCACTGGTGTCACGTGATGGAGCGCGAATCGTTTCTTGATGAAGAGATCGCAAGATTCCTCAACAAGAATTTCATTTGCATCAAAGTCGATCGCGAAGAGCGACCGGACGTCGATGAAATTTACATGGAAAGTTTGAACGTTTTCAATCAAATGATGCGTACCGGTCGCGGCGGCGGTTGGCCGTTGTCGATGTTTTTAACACCCGACGCC
>CALDYR010000105.1 GCA_937944405.1 uncultured Pirellulaceae bacterium | reverse complement strand
GCGCAATCAGCCGCATCGGCGCCGTGGTGGTCCACGTTTCGGAATTGAATTTCAGCAACACGACCAGCGTAAACAGGACTATGCACGCACAGCCGATCACACCAATGGCCTTATTGGGGGGGGCAATCATGGCCGCAAGGTTTCGTTAATCGTAAAAAATGATCCAGATTGCATTGACATCGGGAGATTCCTGCGAGAACTTGATCATTTTTGTTAAAGTACCGCGTCGCTAGCAGCCCTTGGTGAGTTCATCAGGTCATGGCCTTTTCGGTGACTGAAAGAACTGGACGCTTCGTCCCGTCCGCCGAACCAAGGCTGTTGCCTCAGACGACTGTCACCCTGAGGCACTCTCCCCGAAAATGCGACTATCGTCTAAAATGGCTAATGACAAAATTAAACGGTGACGAACCACTAACCTTCCAGCTAATCTTCTGACCGCACCATGAGGCAACGCAGGAGGGACTATGGCGAACCCAACGGGAAAAACGGTTTACCCCCCCTTGAGGATTACCGATGCGGAGTCGTCGTTGCTTAAAAGAGTTGCCGGGGCAATTAAAAAGGCTATTTTCGTACAAAATGGCCCTTGTGGTAATGCGGGATTGATTCCTATACTGTCGGACTTTCGATAAACTAAAATTTTGTGAGCAAGCTGCGATGAAAGTCCGCGCCAGTGTTAAACGTATCTGCGAAAACTGCAAAGTTGTCCGTCGCAAGGGACGCGTGTACGTCATCTGCACCAATCCACGCCATAAACAACGCCAAGGGTAAGTCGATATAAACGCACTCAACTCTACGGTTTTGCGGGAGTTGCTCACGTGGGATGATAGGCCTGACGATCGCGTTGGCTTTGTTATTTATGTTTCAAGAGGCAGCCTGTCTCTGTTTAAGCGTTGTTGGCCGCAGTTCAAATCCTGCACCGTACCATTAAAAAATCACTTCGGCTGACCGCCGGACCTGTTCAAGAGAGAAGTTCCTATGCCTCGTTTGCTTGGTGTTGATATTCCAAACGATAAAAAGGCCGTTGTGTCTTTGACCTATTTGTACGGAATCGGCCCCCAAACCGCGCGTGACCTGTGCCGTAAGGCAGGGGTCAACCCTGATGTCAAAGCGCGCGATCTTACGGATAAAGATGTCAGTAGTATCACGACGATTATTGAACGTGATTACACCGTTGAAGGCCCGCTGCGCCGTCACGTTCAGCAGTGCATCACCCGTTTGCGGGAAATTAAAAGCTATCGTGGGATTCGGCATCGCGTCGGTCTGCCCGTGCGTGGCCAGCGGACGAAAACAAATGCTCGCACCCGAAAAGGCCCGAAGAAGACTGTGGCTGGTAAAAAGGGTGTTAAGGATTTGCGTTAGACAGCCAGTGGGCGGTCGCGGCAGAGATTCTCAGTCGCCGCAACGGCCTCGTTTTTCGTACATTCAGAAGCTATCGTCAATACAGTTTCCGAACCGGTCCGATGGCCTGTTTGGGTTTGTTTCGGTGCATTTGCGAACGTCTTAAAATACGGCGATGCACTAAAATCTTGGAGTTAATTTACAGTGGCTAAAACAAAAAAGAAACGCGTCCGCCGCAATGTGACCTACGGAATTGCTCACATTCAGGCGACCTTCAACAACACAACCGTCACCATCACTGACACCAAAGGAGAAACTCTTTGTTGGTCCAGTGCTGGTACCTGTGGTTTTAAAGGCAGTCGCAAAAGCACGCCTTTTGCAGGCCAAAGTGCCGCCCAGACTGCTGCAGAAAAGGCGCTGAAGTTCGGCGTTAAGGAAGTTGAGGTGCGTGTCAAGGGTCCCGGTAGTGGTCGTGAAAGTGCTATCACGGCGCTGCAAGCTGCCGGTCTGAACATTAAATCCATCGAAGACCGTACGCCAATCCCTCACAACGGCTGCCGTCCTCGGAAAAAGCGACGCGTCTAAAGAGATTTCCGTCGGCGAACCCTGCAATTTCCCGCACCGCAGGCATTTTCCGGCGTGATCTGCGCGTATCTTTTTTGACCCAAACAAATCACAAGCGTTCCAGCAACAAGTATTTTGGAACGCCATTCTCTCGGAGACAACTCCTATGCACATTCGTTGGCGAGGTTTAGAACTTCCTAGTATTGTTGAGTGCGATCGTGAATCGTTGACACGCACCTACGGTAAATTCATCGCAGAACCCTTCGAACGTGGTTTCGGCACCACGATCGGCAACAGCCTTCGTCGAGTGCTTTTGTCGAGCCTAGAGGGTAGTGCCGTGACACAACTCAAAATCCGTGGTGCAAACCATGAGTTTTCTTCGATCCCGGGCGTGCTTGAGGACGTCACCGAAATCGTTCTCAACGTAAAGTCGTTGGTCGTCAAGAATTATACCGACCAAATGAAGGTCATTACAATCGAAAAAAGTACGGCCGGTCCAATCACCGGCGCGGATATCCAAACCGGCGGTGACGTGGATATCATCAACAACGATCACACCTTGGCTACGTTGACCGATGATGTTCCGTTTATGATGGAGATGGTTGTTGAGAACGGGCGCGGTTACATTCCGGCAACTGAACACAGTGGCAGTGATCATGAAATTGGAATTATCCCAATCGATGCTGTCTACAGTCCCGTGACACGGGTGCGATACGATGTTGAAGAAACCCGCGTCGGTCAGAAAACTAACTATGATCGCTTGACGATGGAAATTTGGACCAATGGTTCGATTTTTCCAGAAATGGCATTGGTCGAAGCATCAAAAATCCTTCGTAAACACCTCAATCCGTTTGTTCAATACTCCGAACTTGGTGCCCAGGTGCATGCTCAACCTCAAAGCAAAGGCGGGATCGATGCGGCGTTAGAGGCAAAATTGAATATGCCGATCACCGAACTTCGGTTCTCCGTCCGCGCCACCAACTGTTTGGACTGCTCAGACATCCGAACGGTCCGTGATCTTGTACAAAAGACCGAAGACCAGCTGATGGAAATCCGCAACTTTGGGGAAACGACGCTCGTGGAAGTTCGCCAGCTATTAGGCGAATTGGGGATGCACCTAGGAATGAAAGTTCCCAAAGCTCCAGTGATTAGCTAACCGATTCGCTGCTAGTGAACGCCGATAGATTTACCGCAAAGGGACCGGCGAGATCGTTGGCAATGTGACAGCCAAAAGATAAGAGCAACGGGTCGACAGAATCCGGATGGGTGGAGGATTAAATAGCAACCGCCGCCGCGCTCAAGTAATTTGACTGTGACAGAGCTCGAGATACAAATTTCAAACTGTTGAATACAATTTTGGTAATACGATGAGACACAGAAAAAAAGGCCGTCAGTTAGGTCGTTCGTCCAGCCATCGCAAGGCGATGTTGAAGAATTTGGCAACCAGCCTGTTTCTGACTTTGCGGGACGATATATTTTATGAAGGGCTATATCAAGCCGACGGCAAAACGCAGGTTAAGCCTCCGAAGCACAAAGGGCGTGTAACGACAACCCTTCAAAAGGCGAAGGAAGTACGTCCCTTGGTCGAAAAGTGCATTACTCTCGCCAAGAAAGCACTTCCGCATCTCGAAGCCGCCGAAGGACTTAATACGGACGCCGAGCGTGGTACCGACGCTTGGAAGAACTGGCGTGAAGGCGACGGTTGGCAGAAATGGAATGCGGCGATCGCCCCTGCAATCGCGTATCGCCGACGCGCTTACGCATTGTTAGGAGACCAAGAAGCCGTTGCTATCCTTTTTGAGGAAGTGGCGCCTAAGTTCGCTGATCGGCCCGGTGGTTATACGCGCGTTCTTAAACTTGCCGGCGTAAGGCTGGGAGATGCCGGAGCTCAAGCCGTCATCGAGTTCGTGGGGGAAAACGACCGCGTGAAAAAAGTTGCTCAAGCTGTCAAGCCCGCTTTCGTTGACGACAGCGGTTCGGCAGCCGAAGAAACCACTGAGGAAACTTCGGCCAACGAAGCCACAACTGCGGAAGAAGCACCAGCAACCGAGGAAACCTCTGCTGAAGTTGATGCAGTTAAGAAAGACACTGAATAAATTTGTGGTGTCGCTGTTTAGGCCGCTGGATACACAATTGAAACCATTGAAAAACCGTTGGGATGCAGTCCTGGCGGTTTTTCTTTTTGGTCTAGGTGATGCATGTGGTTTTCACGCGGGTCAGAATTGCTTCATCAATCTCGATTGATAAGGTTCAAAGGTAGGGCTCGTTTTCGGTGGGATTGTTCCTGCTTAGACACCGAACCGATAGCGGTAAGGATCTCCGGAGGAATAAGTGGCGGTCAAATCTGAATGGGAGTTGCAGTGTAGTTCCATTTTGGCAGCAGTTCATCAAATTTGATTCTTGGTGCTGCCCTGATTTCATCGGTTGCCTTATGTCCGAGTTCGTAATTTCGGCGCATGACGTTGACGGTCGTCTTGAGTCCGGACCGAGTTTTAGCCGCTCGCATCAGTTCTGCAACGGTCTCGATGGAGTCAAAACAGCATTCCCGAGCACGCCCGACCAATGTGAGGAAAGAAGCATCGCTCAAGCGGATTGTACTTCGAGCAGTAGCTTGGATAGTGAGCAACACGAACTTCAATTCAAGTCCGATCGCTTCAGAGAGTTGCTGGAGGTAATGCTTGAATATGTATCGTTGGAAGAGTTACTACCGCCGCAGCCGCACAACAGCAAGATCGACGTAGGGTCAGGGTCAGGGCTTCTTAAAAAGTTAGTCTGCGTAACATTTAGATTATATCAAAATGGTTTTACGAAAAGTGCCTAAGGTTGGCGACGATACCGTTGCTTGTTTCCTTGTCGATTCTGATGGCAGAGATGGCGGCGTTTATTAGCGTGGCAGTATTTTCTGGAATGGAGCCGGTCCTTGCAGTGCTTGCGTCTTCTTCAAAGACGACATCTCGCACCCAGTGGAGCCGATTTTTGATCCCCCAATGCCCTCGATTGTAAGGCAAGAAGGTCAGCCGCAGATCCTCTCTCAGACGCGAGGCTGGTAACCGCATATGAGGTTTCGGTAGAAGCCTTGCCGTCAGAAACTCGCTTGACAGCACGTTCAATGCGGCAGACTTGTTTCAAGGCTGGCCAGTCATAATGCCCGGCCAGCCTTGAGCCGGGCTTGAAGCGTTCGTGTTTCGACACGCCCATGCCCTTTGTTAATCGTTCGATCGTTCGATGAACTTTCAAGCTACCGTTGGCGTTCGGCTTCGGCACCGGGGGGGGTAAATCCGGGCGTAAAGTCAGCAGCGATTGCCGACTTCAAGTCCGATTGGTTGTCTTTGACTGCAAATAGATAGGCGCCGCCAGCCCCCACAATCTCCTGGCACAGAGCGCGTTGGCAAAACAGCGCGTCGCTGGTGATTACTTTTCCTTTGAGAACCACACCTTTGAGCAATTCCATCGCCGGCTTTTGCGCATTGGTTTCGGGCGGCATTTGAAGTTGCGTCAGAACTGACTCCGTGGCGTGATCCAAAGCAGCGCAAGTAAATGCTTTTTCGGTGTTGCTGCATCGCCGCGCGAAGCGTCTTGCCATCAATCACAATTACCTGAAGCGAAGCATCGTCAGGATCATCCGTGCGATCCTCAATCAAACCAACAACCCAACTACTGATCACCGATTCCAGAATATCAGCAGGGAGCATTAGCAAGAGAGATCGAAAGCAATTGGCACAAGGCGGCGATCGTAAAAAGCCAATTTGATGCCAAAAGTTGGATTCTCGGTCATGAATCCATTGAGCAATTCCAAGCAGACTTCTGGCCCCTGCCAAAATTCCGAAAGTGAGGCCAGCGCGCATTGCTGGCAGATTATGACGACGTCCCATTTGTTCACTTAGATCAGCGATACTTGCGAAAACCGCAAGCAAATCGCCGCGCGGAGCACCGCTCATACCGTTTCTCCTTGAGCGAATTCAAACTCCCCAAACTTCTTGGAGACTGTACGAGGAAAATCCACATAGGTTCACTAAATGAGAAGCCCTGATAACCACACAAGAACGGTTATGGACGAGATGTATTTTTGGTACCCCTGTCCGCCGGCAAGAAAACACTCTGGTCGCAATGACACATCATGAAAAAGCCTGCTAAACTATGCTTTTCACAATTGGCATCTAACGCCTTTCGAGCGTTTTCAAAAATCTGAAATTATATTTAACGATGTTTAGCAAGGTTTCTCAATTCTACGGTCAAATCCACCAAGGGGATTGCGTTGCCGGGATGAAACAGGTTCCCGATGGTTCGATCGATCTGGCGTTCGCCGATCCACCATTCAATATTGGATTTGATTACGATTCGTATGACGATCAATTGGAGGATTCGGAATACTTCCGCTGGTGCCAACAATGGATGCAGCAACTTTATCGAATCCTTAAATCTAACGGTACGTTTTGGCTGGCGATTGGCGACGAATATGCGGCAGAACTCAAGATCGAAGCGCAGCGTACAGGATTCCATTGCCGTAGTTGGGTAATTTGGTACTACACCTTTGGTGTGAACTGCAAGCAAAAATTCACGCGCTCCCACGCTCATTTGTTTCACTTCGTTAAAAACAAAAACGATTTCGTCTTCAATGCCGATGATTTAGATTTGCGTGTACCTTCTGCGCGGCGGCTGATTTATAACGACAAACGGGCCAATCCAACGGGTAAACTGCCAGACGACACTTGGATTTTGCGGCCCCAGGAACTCCCCGATGGATTTCAAGCGGATCAAGACACATGGCATTTTCCGCGTGTTGCAGGAACCTTTAAAGAGCGCGCTGGTTTTCACGGCTGTCAAATGCCTGAACAATTGTTGGCTCGCATCATTCGCGCGTCTTCAAATCCGGGAGACGTCGTCGTCGATCCGTTTTCAGGCAGTTCGACTACCTTAGCGGTTGCCAAAAAATTGGCGCGACAATTCTTCGGATTCGAATTGTCGCCACAGTATGTACAGCTGGGAACAGAGAGACTGTCCGACATTCGCGCAGGAGACCCGCTCAGCGGTGCCGCCGAACCATCGATGGCGAACTTCAATCAAAGCGTAGCTGCCGCCCCTGCCAACTGCGGGCCGTTGAAATCCAAAGGCGTTAAAAAACACAAGACTCAACCACCGACTCTGTTTGACGATCCCAAGATCGAACCAGAAGAACCAGGTTCTGATGAATCTTCCGACTAACATACGTTCATAATCTAAGCTAATCTAAAATCCTCCAACGCGGCCCTTCGCAAAACACAAGGGGGGCACACATTCAGTCTAACCTGTTCGCAATAAGAACAGAGTGTTAAATAACGTTAGTCGATTCGACACGGCAAAATTGATTTGAAACATCCCTCACGTGTGGGCAACCAAATTTGCCGTTATACGCTTGGCTTTCCATTGACGTGTCGCACAATTGCACGCCAACGATGGGAGAATTGAGGTGGCTGTATCGCATTGCAAAATTGCTGGCTGCGTTAACGGCGGTTATTTTGTGTCGTGGGGAGACCTGAAACCGATCTGCGATCGGCTGGTCGCGGTCTCCAAACCCTTCGCTTATTAATAAGCCGGCTCGCCCCTTTTGCCCGTTAGTCAGGTCACCGCGAAAAGTATCATCTGGGTCTTACGATGAAGCTCCGCCACAACTTGAATCGATGCGTCGTCAAACAAAAAACTACTCGCTCTAACATCCCGTGATAGGTATTCCGATCTGTTCTGTTATTGCTGAAAGTGTTGCATCACAAATTCAAAAATGTCCGTATCAGCGATTTCGTTTTCCGTTGTCGGGATTGTCGTTAGCAAAACACCTTGCGACTCATTTGGGGGGAAATCGTATCCATGGGAACCTTTGATCAACGTCGCGTCTAGCGGCACTTGCATTTTCTCGAAATCGAAAAACAGTTCGACAGGGTCGTACCCCGGTTTGTTATGGATGTCGACCGTCGTCGCAAAAGCGGGCGCTTTGCCATCATCTTCCCACCAGTAGTAAGCCTGCCAGCTGTTCGCAGTAGACGCAAGGATCAGATCGCCGCTGCGCCGATGGTCAAGATTACCACGCTGTGATCCGGTGAGCACATGCTCGATTCCTGCGACGCCATCAAAGAGATCAGCGATCTTTTGAATCACTTGCGCCTCGCCGTCGCGCACAAAAACATGAGAAAATTGATGATCCACCAACGCCCACGCTTGGCTTGCCGACAGGTCCAAATGTTCGCGGCCATCATTTTCTTTGACCTGCAGTAATCCCGCCGAACGCAGGATTCGGTTGGGATAACTAACGTGATCAACGGCCGTTATTTCATATTCACTGGCAACCATCCAGTCGATGCGGCGACTGTCGCCGTTCGAATCGATCGCACTGTAGGCTGCGTCCATTTGTTTTGCCAACGCTCCGATGACGTCGTCCAATTCCTTGACGGCGATATTGGCTTGGTCGCTATCAGGACCGAATTTCTGTGCCGCGTAATCTAAATGCGGCAGGTAAATATAAAAGAACTGGGGATGAAATGTCTCTGCCGTTGCGACGGCGGAATCAGCAATCCACTGTGTGGATTTTATGTTGGCCTGGGGGCCCCAAAAATGTTTTAAAGGAAAGTGATCAAGTTTTTCGATCAATGTCCCATAGAAATCTTGAGGTTTGGTATAGCACCAAAGATTCTCGCTGCCGTCAGGCTGATGGATTGGTGCGGGCATGCAGACAAAGTCAGCGTTACAGCCCTTGCTAAGCATTGGAAACCAAGCCGCGGTCGAGATGGAGCGCTGCTTTAGTTCGTCCCACAATTGCGGTTGGTGAATGACATTGTTCCACGCCGTCCACATTTCCACTTTTCGGCTGTCGCGCCAGTAAAACCCATTGGCGACCACGCCGTGTTGGTTTGGCGATTTTCCTGTCAACATGGTTGCCTGGGCGGGCCAAGTAACTGCGGGGAAGCAGTGATGAACGGTCAGCGGTAGCGGTGAATCATTAAAGAGCGCACTGAGATTTTGCATCGACGCGATGTCTTGGCGGCGCAACCCCGGTACGGTGAGAAAGATAAGGTTTTTCATAATTTGATTTTCTTGATTTTCGTTCAACTCCACTCTCAACAGCGGCAGGCAAAATCTTTTAAGTAGCATACATCCAGCGTGACAACACCAACACTGGCGCCAACAACGCCAACACGATCAATGCATACATCAATTGGTCTGGTCGCGCCAAATAACAGACCGCGGCGTCAAATAGAATTAAACTTCGCAACGTTGCGATGACGGCAAACTTTACCGAACGACTATCGTTTTGCACGGTACAGATGATTAACCTTCGCACAATGGTGACAGAAATCATCGCAATCATGAAGGGATACACCTTTTGAATCATTTCTGGAATCGCAAGATTGCCTTGACTGGTCACAGGCACGATCGCCACGCTTGCGATGCCGCCAACAATTACGAGAGCGGAAATCGCGATTCTCAATCGCGATTGTTGTGCCCGGTTTTCGTTACGGGCCAACAGTGTAACGCCGCCGATCAACAGTCCAATCGCGATCGCATAGGCCCACAAGATCACCGGAAAACCGGCTAAACAGTATCCGACCTGAACCGACGTCGCTGTCGCTCCGCCCAACAATATATTTAGACTGCGGCAGGCCCCCATTAGTACGGGGGCGATGCAAGTACGTTTTAAAGGCCCGTCGTAGAGGTAAATGCAAATCCCCAACAAACCTGAAACGGACGCGCACTTGAATACATCATTCAACGTCCCGGCGCAAAGCCCCGCTGACATTGCCGAACCTATACCGGTCGCCAACAACCCCCACCCTAATTTCCGCGCCACCGTCAACGAGATTTGTCCGCTGGGGATCGGACGTTCGGGACGTTGCTGAGTGTCTTGGTTGAGATCGAAAACATCGTTCAACACCATCCCTGCGCTGTACAACGCCAGCGCACTGATCAGCAACAGCACCAATTGCGGCCAATCGTTCCACGACTGATTGACCAACAGAAACGCGGAGAGCACATTCGCGGCCGCCGTCGGCAGGTTGGGCAGGCGGATCAATTTCAACCAAGCAAGCATAAGATTCGCACTAAAAATCGCACTAAGGTTACGTCAAGTAGCGGGTTTCAAACGGGGAAAACGCTGCTGTATGACGTTTATTAGAAACGCAAATGCGAGTTCTGTCAGGCGGACTGCAGCGGACTGACTTTGGACTGAAACCCGAAAAAATAGTTTTTCAAGAAATTCCGCGGTTCACCCCCGGACTATCGGATATTAGTTCACCTGAACAAAACGAAATAAAACGAAACCGACCGGGGGAATGAGCCTGAATCCCTCTCAATGCACGAGCTTGAAATCTGGGAGCGCCCATTACCGGAAAGCGTGCTCATGAAGGCACCGAAGAACCAAAAAGTAAGCCCGGTGATCAGGGCTCTGAACAACCGGGCTTGTCCCCCCTGGGATAATTCCATCATGTTACAAGGTAGTATCGGAGCATTCCGATGACGGGCTTAGTTAAACATTGCGGATTGCTCGCTTTTTTATGCTTCGGCAGAGAATTACGTATTTTCGGGATTGGCAGGCAACAAAAGCTGTTCCCGAGGGCCTTATATTCCGATCAACCGAAGGTCGGCTTTCGCGCTTGTCGCTTCACTTGTTTTGCGGGACGAAAGACGGTCATGTTTCTTGCAGATAATAAAATTCTGCGCAATCGACTTTTTGACATTGCCGCAAATGAGTACAGATCAAACCACAACTGGATCATCGGTCACCCAAACCTCGGGATGGTTGACGGTTCTGCCGTCCTTGGTCACACCGATCTGTGTCGGGGTATCGCTGTATTTGGGATTGCAGTATCTAATTAACGAAGGGCACTTGACCAACGACACGGTACTGCGATATGTCAACGGCCACCCCGTTTCGCGGTTGACCGTTGGCATGTTTTTAGTCGGCCTGACGTCGCTGATGCTGATCGCTTTCAATGTATTTTCACAATTCAGCGCCGAACCCCAGATTCAACTGAACGACCTTCCTGCGCCCGATGCAGACAAATCGTCAACAGTCGCCGGCACCCCCTCGATTAAATCGACGACGGTCGACTACGGACCGTCGGACGTGGAACGTGCGATCGAACACGGCGAGGCATTGGTCAGTTTGCCAAAATCAATGCAACAGCATTACCTCTGGAACCGATTGGTCAACAGCCTGCACTTCATCTATCGCACCGGCGGGCTCAGCGGTGTCGAAGACGAAATGAAGTACCTTGCTGAAATGGACATCGAACGCCAACAACAACGCTACTCGCTATCGCGGATTCTTATCTGGGCCACGCCGATGCTGGGCTTCTTGGGGACCGTGCTGGGCATTTCACAGGCCTTAGGCGGTATCTCGGTCGGTCCAGACAACGATTTCCAGCAGATGATGGGCGGCCTTCAAGGCAGTCTCTACATCGCCTTTGACACCACCGCCCTAGCGTTATCGTTGTCGATGGTGTTGATGTTCTGCCAGTTTTTGGTTGACCGCTTCGAAGTGCAATTGTTGGAGTTAGTCGATCAAAAGACGCGTCGCGAAATTGCTCGTCAGTTTGATCTATCCAAACACGGTGCTGCCGAAGGCGGATTGGGTTCAATCGGCATTGAAGTCTTGGAGGCGACGCGCGACGTCGTTCGCAATCAAACCGAAATCTGGAGAGACAGCATCAAAGCCGCCCAAAGCGCTTGGTCTTCAACACTGACACAAACCAGCGACGTTGTGCGAGAACATCTCAGCACCACACTGGATGAAAACGTCGCGCATCTGGCTCACTACTTGGGTGAATCAATCGAAAAAGCGGACCTGTCAATCGCCCACCGTTGGGAACAGTGGCAAACGCTACTTTCCAGCAACGCCCGGTTGATGAAAGAGCATCAAGAAAACCTCCTAAACCAAACCGAAAAAATCCAATCCGTGGTGCAAACCTTAGATGATGCGACCTCTTTTAAAGAAGCCCTTCGGCATCAAAACGAAGCTATTGAAGCAACCACAAAAATGCATGATGTGCTGGCCCGGGTAGCCAACGAAGTCTCCACCCAAAGCAAGCAACTGCAGCGTCAAGGGACCCAGCAGTCTGAGTTACTCCGAAACTCGAGCGACGCGATCATCAAAAAACAACAGGCTTTCGAGCAACGCATCACCGACTTCACGATGGAGTTACCTTCGATCTTGCCGTTGATTGACAAAACCGCCATCAGCGCCTCTGCTGCGAATCCCGAGACGGAGAAGAAAACTGCACGGCGACGCGATCCCAAAAAACCCGTCATGTTTTTGCGTTCGGAGGCCGTCACTGAAATTCGCCAGAAAACTCAAGCTGATCCTCAACCTTCTACGCGCGCCCCATCAGACACGTCAGGCACATCAACAACGGCCCAACCGGTCACGATCGTTGCCGAAGAGCAACCGAAGAAAACGATCTCGATTCAAAACATTCGGCAGCAACTTGGCAATGAAAAAACGCCCTCCCAAAGCGATCAGGACAGCCACGAACCGACATTGTTGATGCCAGACCAAAATCGTTTGCGTGTGCGGGGTCGTTCCTTAGAAACCGACAACGCCCAGCGTTTGTCGTTGTTGGTCGAGGATGACGAACAACCAATTGTTCAACGCAAAAAGGCCGCATGAGTCGATCGGCAAGACATAAACGAAACCGGCAGCAGTACGCCGTTTCCCTGTTCCCATTTTTGGCCGTGTTGGTTTGCACCCTAGGGGTGCTGATTGTGATGTTGGTAATGGCTGTTCAACAGGCCGACGTTCAAGGCCGTCATCAGCGCGACGACATCGCCGCTCAACAGCAACAGCAACTAAAAGAGGCCCAAGAGCGCAGGGTTTTGGCTGATTTTGAATCAGAATCGATCATGTCGGTGCGCGGTGAATTGACAACGCGATTGCGTGATGCCAAAGGCGACCGTAGCTATTTGCAGCAGCAGATCCGAGACACAACACGCCAAGCCGAAGACATCTTCAAAGCAATCGCAAATTTAAATGCGTTGCCCCCCACCGACCCAGTTCACGCCGGTCAAGAGAACCCCGATCGCGAGGCTGCCGAGTCGGCCGCGGCTAAGGAGATTGAACGCCTACGTTCAGATGTCGCGTCTGCAGAGAAAACGTTAGAACAACTCCGTGCAGACAAATCCTTTGAAACACGTACAGAGTATGCAATCATCCCTTTCACAGGGTCTGGCGGCACGCACCGCCAACCCATTTTCGTTGAATGTGTTGGCGACGGTATCGTTTTGCAACCTTACGACATTAAATTAAAACGGTCCGAATTTACCCACCCCCTTCCCATTGGTAACATGCTCGATTCCGCCCTGTTGACGGTGCGTGAGTACTGGGACCGACACGGGTTGGCCGCCACCGACTCAAAACCTTACCCGTTATTGGTGGTACGACCTGAGGGAGCCGAATCTTATGGACTGGCCCGGCGGGCAATGAAAAGCTGGGACGACGAATTCGGTTATGAATTGGTCAACAGTGACGTTGAGCTTCGGTTCGGCAAACCAGACCCGAACCTCAAAATGGAAATCGAAGCGGCTGTCAAATCGGCAAAACAACGCCAACAAAGAATTGTTCGCCGGCGGCGATTTGAGCGCAATGATCAACAGGCAACGCGCCTACAACTACCGCGCGGGTTGCAACCATCGGCCTCCGGTGGGTTTGAGTTTACAGACACCGGTGAACCGGCGTACGAATTGATCGCCGAAAAAAATCGTGGCCAACACATCTCCCCCCCCTTGTCCCGCGCGTCCTTCAATCAGGCCCCACCGGAGAACGGTGCGCGCGGGCAAAAACTGCAGCAGTCCCCAGATCAAAAATACGCCTCTGATGATTCCGCGGCGTATCATGCTTCGGCCGACCGTCGTTCTTATCCGCAGAACGTTACCCACGGCAGCAATCTCCAGAGCGGTTCCCCAAACGCCGTCCAGGGGAACGCTACCGCCGGGAGTTCGACCAGCAGTCTGGCTAACAGCCGCGGCGCGAATTGGGCATTGCCGTCCCAAACCACTGGGGCTCGGGCTTACGTACGCCCAATGCGTCTGGTCTGTGAATCGGACGCGATCAGCCTTGTTTCAGAAAACGTGGTCACCGCGCGGATTCCACTGGGGGCCCAAACGGTCGCTTCGATCGATCCGCTGGTGTCGGAAGTTTGGAAAACGATCGAAACTTGGGGGATCGCCGGTCGGCAAGCCTACTGGAAACCGGAACTACGTTTCTCGGTCGTCCCCGGCGCTGAACGACGCCTTGAGGAAATTCAATCTTTGCTTGATAACAGTGGACTGTTAGTAAAGGCCGCCCATGAAAGGTAACATCACCACCGGCCAAGACGCATTCTTGGATATCGTTGCCAACTTGGTCGGCATTTTGATTATTTTGGTGGTCTTAGTCGGGGCTCACGCCCGTTCCAACGCCGCCCACGCGCCCCTACCTGACGAAGAAATCGCAGAACAAATCAGTGTCGCCAACTTTGCAGCCGACGAAGCCACCCAACGGATGCGAACGCTGATCAAAGACAACGAAGAAATCGAAGTGCTGATCGACGAGGAAAACGCCGTCGCGCGGCACCTGACCGAAGTCCGTCATCAGCGGTTGGTCGCCCTAGAAGAACTCAAGCAGCAACTAGCGACCAAACAGGGCCAGCTGGACCTCCAAGACCAGGCGTTACTCGAGCAAAAATCCGAAAAAATTGAGCTTCAGAGGAAGCTGCAACAGTTGACCGACACTGCCGAAGCGATTTCGAATCTAAAAACCAACGCTTCGGACGTCAAAACCATCGATCACTATCCCAATCCAATCGCGCGGACCGTATTTTCGCAAGAAGTTCACTTCCGGTTGACCGGGGGGAGACTCGTCCACGTGCCGCTGGATGAATTGGTCAGCAAGATGAAACAGGATTGGCGGTTGATCGCCGAACGCAAAACGTCGTTCAACAATGCGCGTGACACGATCGGGCCGATTGGGAATTTCCGATTGCAATATGAATTAGAGTCCGCCGCCACTGCCGGGGATCGTCGACAGATTCGCTTCAAACGTTTCGCGCTGTTTCCCGTCGTTGAAGATGCTGGCGAAAGAGTCGCTGATGCGTTGTCCGATTCTGCGTCGCAGTGGAATGCTGTTTTAAAGAACCTCAACCCAGCCCAAACGACGGTCTCCATTTGGGTTTACCCCGACAGTTTTGTCGATCACGCGATCGTAAAGAAGTGGCTGTATCAGAACGATTATAAGATGGCAAGTTGGCCGCTGGAGCACGGCCGTTTAATCTCTGGCGGCCCCAACGGTTTAAAAACGTCGGCACAGTAGCATCGTTGCCTGCTTTTGTGCCGCCCGGCCGCAACATTTCAGCGCGGGTCGGCTCAACGATAGATCGATAGGCTGACACCTCAGACCTTTGTGGCTTGCCAATCGCATTAATCGCACCAGAGAACTCCGCGAACAAAAAAGCTCACGATCTGATGCGGTAGCGAAGCCGCAGAAGAAACGCGCGGTGGACTAAGCCAAAATTTCGGCTTTTTTACCTTCCTGTGAATCATCCAAACGCGGGCCGAACTTCGCAACGACTTGGGCCGCGAAATAGTTTCCCCATTTGGCGGATTGCTGATTCGAAAGCCCGTTAGTGATGCCGTACAGAACACCTCCGGCAAAGGAATCGCCCGCGCCCACGGTGTCGACGGCCTTCACGTTGAAACCGGGCACCTTCTGCGATTTGCCTTTTTCGATCACGTAACAACCGTTACCGCCGTCGGTGATGAAAACCAAATCACAGAGCGCGCCGAGTTTTTCCGCACAATCATCGACGCTGGTTTCGCCAACGAACATTTTGGCTTCTTCGGCGTTACAAAAAATGATATCGCAATAGTCTCTAACGACGTCTTTAAACTGGTCGCCGTAACGGTCCACCAGAAACGGATCAGAAAAACTAAACGCGGCGGGTATTCCCAACTTTTTGCACTCCTCAAAGGTCGCGATCGAAGCATCACGAGGATCGTCGGCGTCCCATAGGTAGCCTTCGATGTAGCTGCATTTAGATTGTGCCAACAAATCAAAATCAATCTCAGACTTTTTCAGCGTCGTGGAAATTCCAAGATGCGTGCACATCGTGCGTTCGGCGTCGGGGGTGGTCAACACGACACAAGAACCCGTCGTTTCATGTCCCTGAGCATCCATGGGAACGTAAAATGGGATGCCGGCGGCTTCCATGTCTTTTTTGTAAAACTGCCCGTTTGAGTCGTCTGATACCTTGCCAGCGTAGACCCCTGTACCGCCGCTTTGCCGAATCGCGACCATGGTGTTGGCTGCCGACCCGCCCGAAGCGAAGGCCAACGTAGGGTCGTCGATTTTTGCCAAAACAGCACCCTGTTGTTCCGTCGACATCAGGGCCATACCGCCTTTATTGAGCCCCAGTTCACTGATCGTCGCGTCGTCGACTTGGGCCAAGATGTCAACGATCGCGTTGCCGACACCAAAAACGTCATATTTCTTTGTGGTCACTTTTTTAATTCCTGTAAATTTAGACAAATTTTCTAGCAGCGATTATCCAACGATTGGACTGCCTTGGCAACGGTGTGCAAAACCGCCCCCAGAACTCACGGTTCTTCCATCCCCCATTTTCGCGTTCAATTGTCGTCTGTTAGACTGTCAACCATGTCCAAAATCAAAACATTCTTGTCGGTGCACCTTTCGCAGCGGGTGACTTCCAATATCGCTAACGTCATTGAGAAAATGGCCGCGCGATCCAATGCTTACAATTGGTCAAAACCCGAAAATCTTCACGTTGCCGTGAATTTTGTGGGAGAAATCGTCGATCGAGAAGTGCCTGAGTTTTGCCAAACGGTGAAAAAATTCGTTCAGCCATTTAAACCTTTCGAACTTTCATTGTGTGGCGTCAAAGCGTTTCCCAGCAACGAACAACCCCGCACTATTTACACTGCGGTCGATGAAGGCACCGAGGCCCTAGTCCATATGAACCGTGAGCTAACTAAGATGATTCAAGATTGGGGATTCAACAAGGACAAAAATCAGTTCGTGCCGCACGTAACTTTGGGCCGTCTGCGGCGGGGGCAACGCCCGGATGACGCGATTGGGGAATCACTGCATCGTTTAAGAAACCACGATAGCGGATTTTGCAACGTTGACGCGGTCGTGGTTAATTCCAGTTACATGGATACCACCGGACCGACCTACACACCGATGGCGACGATCAAGCTTTAGATTCTTCGCCATCATTGAATCGTGGGGAAGTCGGATCGGTGGGGTGACGGTTTCTTGGATCATTGGGCTGGTGGTTGGGCTGATGATGTTTCAAGGCTCACTTCCGCGGTTAATATAAACCGCGGAAGTAAGTCGTTTCGGCGACATCTTTAATTACCGTTGGGAACGCCCAGTCCATTTACAAGTTCCAGCTTTAACAGGTTGGCTGACAAAACTTTCCCACTTGGGTATACCTCACGTGTCATCTTATCGAATGATGGCACATTGGTCGCATGCGGGCCTGCGATGGTTGACGTTCAATTTGACAACTGCTTAAGATAATTAGGCGCGTGAACGTTAGTACACTTCTGGGCCTCGCGTAATCATTGCTTGAGACACCCGCAAAACGCATTTTCGGAAGTTTTTTTCCCTGATTGACCAAAGGTGTCATCGGTTCAGCGAATAGTAGTTGTAGAGGGCATCAAGAGAACGGACCACCCAGCCACTTTGTGGGGCTTGTTGATTACAGGCCGGAAAAACGGGAAGGATTAAAACGCCTATTCGGCTGGCCGTTGTTCGACCCCCTAACGGTGTGTCCGCATTGGATTTTAGGGTTAGCTGTTTTGGCGATAGCCACGTTTTCAAAACGAAAGACCGGGGCTAACGCCCAAACGGCTGATCTGAACAACTTTAATTCTTAATGCCGACAGCGCCCGAGTTTCAATTGCACTTTAATGTTGCGTGCCCCTGATTGTTAATCGAAAATGGAGAATGAACCATGCCAGCGACGAAAACTGCCCCCACCAATGGTAAAGCCGACTCAGCCGAGATCGTCAAGGCGACGGTCATCGACACAAAAACGGCTCCAGCAAAAACGGCCGCTCCTCTCAGCGCACCGGCGGCTGATAAATCCACTATAATCAAGCCAACTTTAGAGGCGACGCCAACATCTCCCCCTCCTGTTTCAGCGACCCAAACGACCGTGCCTAAAAAACCAACAAAGGGAACCAAATCGATGGCCAAAACAAAAACACCCAAGAAAGCAGCAAAGAAGAAAACTGAGGTCGCCGCCGTTGATAAAATGCTCAACGACAACGACACCCTGAGAACCGCTGTTCAGCAAATCGAAGCCCAATTCGGTCAGGGGTCGATTATGGCGTTGGGGAACGATTCTAAAAACGAAATTCGTGGCATCGCGACCGGTAGTTTGTCGTTGGACATGGCGTTGGGCGGGGCCGGCCTTCCTTGTGGGCGGATCATTGAGGTCTACGGCCCAGAGTCCAGCGGTAAAACGACCTTGGCGTTGCACGTTGTCGCCGAAGCCCAAAAGTCCGGTGGTATCGCTGCGATTGTCGACGCCGAACACGCCTTTGACCCGACGTGGGCGAAAAAGCTGGGCGTGTCTTTGGATACTCTTCTGGTCAGCCAGCCCAGCAGCGGCGAAGAAGCGATGCAGATCGTAGAGATGTTAGTCAAATCAAACGCCGTCGACGTGATCATCATCGACTCTGTCGCTGCGTTGGTGCCACAGAAAGAACTTGACGGTGAAATCGGTGACTCGCACGTCGGCTTGCAGGCTCGTTTAATGAGTCAGACGATGCGGAAATTGACGGGGGCAATCGCCAAGAGCAAAACGTGCACGATCTTTATCAACCAGATCCGTGAGAAGATCGGCGTCATGTTCGGCAGTCCCGAAACGACCCCCGGCGGACGGGCGCTGAAATTTTACTCCTCGGTCCGGATCGATATTCGCCGTATCGGGGCTCTTAAAGAGGGAGAGCTTCAGGTTGGCCAACGCGTCAAAGCGAAAATCGTGAAAAACAAAGTCGCCCCTCCGTTCCGCATCGCTGAATTTGACATGATGCACAACAACGGGATAAGCTACGAAGGCGATATTTTAGACCTCGGCAAGGCGCACGGTATCGTTCAGCAAAGCGGTTCTTGGTTCAAATACGGTTCGGTCCACTTGGGCCAGGGAAAAGAAAAAGCTCGGAACTACCTATTGGAAAACAAAGACACTTGCGAAGAAATCCGTCGCAAAATCATGGAAGCCGGCGGTTACCTTGAGCCCGATGAAATCGAAGCCGCTGAAGGTGGCAATGAATCTGCGGACAAAACGAAATCCGATTCGTAGGTGATTCCCGTTATAGATTACCGATACTTGTAATGTGTTTACCAAAGCCGGCAGAAAACAACCTCTGCCGGCTTTTTTTGCGCCGCCCGTTGGTAGCCCGTTTTTGGGTTTGTCGATATATTCAATTGCAGCTTGCGAAAGGAGATTTAAGCGCCTTCCCAGTTACCCCATCCGGAAACCAGCCGGATTTTCGCACCTGATGAATCGGACCTATGAAAACAGACGAACTTCGCCAAAAGTATCTCGACTTCTTTTCTTCCAAAGACCACAAGATCTGTGCCAGTGATGTCTTGGTGCCGAAATGGGACCCCACGGTGCTGTTCACACCTGCCGGTATGAATCCTTTCAAAGATCATTTTCTTGGCAATGTTGAACTTGAGTTTACTCGGGCCACCAGTTGCCAAAAATGTCTCCGCACCGGCGATATTGAAAACGTAGGTCGGACGGCATATCACCACACATTTTTTGAAATGTTGGGCAATTTTAGCTTCGGCGATTATTTCAAACGAGACGCGATTCACTGGGCCTGGGAATTCCTGACCGATAAAAAATGGTTGGCCATTGATCCTGATCGGCTCACGGTGACCGTCTATCAGGACGACGACGAAGCTGCTGGTTTTTGGCATAACGACATTGGGTTGTCGTTGGATCGGATCACCCGTTTGGGCGAACACGACAATTTCTGGCCCGCAGGGGCTCCGACCGATGGTCCCGACGGCGTCTGTGGGCCGTGCAGCGAGATATTTTTTCACCCCGATTCAGGCGGCGAATGCGAGATCTGGAATTTGGTGTTCACTCAATTTAATCGCAGCGGTGACCCACCGAATAATCTTTCACCACTGCCCAGCAGAAACATTGACACCGGCATGGGGCTCGAACGCATCGCCGCGGTACTGCAGGCCGTAGAAACCAATTTCCACATTGATTCTTTGTTGCCGATTTTGCGAGCGTCGTCTGAGGTTTGCAAAACGAAGTACGTTCCCGATTCCGAAGATGGTCGTCGTTTGCGGCGGATTACCGATCACGTTCGGGCGTGTACATTTGCCATCCATGAGAACGTGCTGCCTGACGCTGAGAAGGAAAATTACACGGTCCGTAGATTGTTGCGCCGAGCCGTGTTTCAAGGCCGTCAGATGGGTTTGGCCGAACCGTTTTTGCACAAAATCGTGCCGGCGGTGGTTGCCGCGATGAAGGTGCCTTACCCCGAACTGGCCGAAACCGCAGACAATGTCGCGACCGTGATTTGCCAAGAAGAAGAGACGTTCTTTAAAGTCATCGAACGCGGGATGAAACACGTCGACCGTTTTATCCAGGAAACGCGCGCGTCGGGGCAAACGCAACTGGACGCCGAAAAGGTGGCACATTTCTACCAGACCTACGGCGTGCCTCCGGAACTGACGACTTCCGTGGCGGCTGAATTTGGCATGGAGATGGACTGGAACCAGTTTGAAACTTGGATGGCCGAACACGGCAAAGCCAGCGGTGGCGGAACGGTCGGCGTGATGGGCAACGAAGGGCCGATCGACGCTCTAAAACAAGAGGTCAAGAAAACGGCTTTTGTGGGGTATGAAAGCACCCAGTGCGGCGGCGTGGTAATGGGCTGCGGCACGATCACGGCGCGATTGCCGCTGATAACTGAGGCACTGGCCGAATCACAATTTATCATTTTAGATCAAACGCCGTTCTACGCGAAATCCGGCGGTCAAGAAAGCGACGCCGGCATCATCAAAAGTCCTAATGGTGAATTCGAAATTAAGGAGTTAGAAAAAACCGGCGACATGATTGTCCACTACGGCAAAATGCGATCGGGGACGATTGCCCAAGGCGACACCATCGAAGCAATCGTCGACTCGCAGCGCCGGTCGGGGCTATGTCGTGCCCACTCAGCCACCCATGTGCTGCACCACGGTTTGCAAACGACACTGGGCAGACACGCCCAACAGCGTGGGTCGAAAGTTGAAGCGGATGAACTTCGATTCGATTTTTCAAACGACCAACCGGTAACCGCTGAACAACTCGCGACGATCGAACAACAGGTAAACAGGCATGTCGGATCAGCCCAAGGGGTGATTTCGGAAGTCGTTCCATTGGAACAAGCCAAAACCGCTGGCGCGATGATGTTGTTTGGGGAAAAGTATCCCGACCCTGTCCGCATGGTTTCCATCGGTGACTTTAGCAAGGAATTGTGCGGCGGAACGCATTTGGACAATGTCTCGAAAGTCGGAACCTTCGAAATTATTTCCGAGGAATCGGTCAGCGCCGGTGTCCGACGGATTGTGGCTTACACTGGCCAAAAGGCCGAAGAGAACCAGCAACAGATTCGGGCCTCCGCTGATAGAATCGCTTCTCTGCTGAGCGTTGAAATGCCGGAAATACCCAACGCGGCAAAAGCTTTAGTGAATCGACTCAAAGCGCTTAAGAAACAGGTTTCAACGGGCTTAGAAAGCCCCCCCCAGCCAACCGAGCAACCGACCGCAACCTCCGGTGATCAGTCTTCGGCAGCGACATATTTCGAAGTCAGAAATACGTTAGGAAAAACTGCGGCCGCGCTAAATGTCACCTTGCAAAGCGTCGAACAAAGAATCCAGTCGCTATTGTTGGACAAAGAAAAAATGCAGCAACAAGTCGAAGCGATTAAGAATGTTGCCGCTGTATCAGCCGACGATTTAATCGCCGACGGACAGAAAATTGGTGAAGCGCTGGTCGTCGCTTGTCGCATCGACGGTGCCAATGCTGACTTGCTCAAACGCTTGGTCGATCAAATTCGCAAGAAAGCCAGTCCGGCGGTTATTTTATTGGCCGCCGAAACCACCGAGGGGAAAGTCTTATTGATTGCCGGGGTGTCCAAAGATCTGGTTGCCACTGGCATCAAAGCTGGTGACATTGTCAAACAGGTCGCTCCGATCGTCGGCGGTGGGGGAGGTGGGAAACCCGATCTGGCTCAAGCCGGCGGAAAAAACCCCGCGAAAATCGACGAAGCCATCGAAAAGGCAAAATTTATCGTTCAGCAGAAACTTGTCGGCTGAACGCAGAGTATAGCGGAAGGGACGAATTAACTAATTTTGGAGTAACCGATGCGATTTACAATTTTATCCGCTCTTCTGCTTGTGGCTTTGGTCGTGCCCAACTTGCATGCTCAATCCAACCAGCTGAGGCAAAGCCAGATGGCGGTGGTCAGTTTTGACATCCGGATGGACAAAATTCGCGGCAGCGCGATGGCCGCCATTCTGGATCTCGAAAACAAAATGAAACAAGCCGCGGTCAACAGTGACGACTTTGATCCAAGCGACGTCAATCGAATCTTCGGAGCCTCTAGCGCGCCCGAATCTATGGCCGCCGCACAGAGCTATTCTGGTGAGGGCCCGTTGCCGGTTGAGGCATTCGTCCGAATAGAATTGAAAAGCTCGGCCGCCGTTGAAAAAATGATGGGGGAAATTGAAAAGAAAAGTGACCCCATCGAAATTGGCGGACAGACTTATTTCAAATCAAACGAAGAAGAAGCCCCCGAAAACTTTTTGGCTCACCGTGTCGACGAAACCACAATTGAGGTCGGAACAGAAGCCTATCTATTGCGGGCCGATCGCAAAGTGTTCACTGACGGGTTAACCAAAGCGTGGAAGAAAGTCCCTGATGAAGCGGTGCGCATCGCGATGGACCTTGAAGGGACCGATAAACTGATGGCCGAACTTCAAGAAATGGCAACCGAAAACGGCCCGCCAAACTTTGCGGCTTATTACGAATTGATCGGTGCTGTTTCTGGATTGCATATCACGATCGACATGGATGGCCCCAACCTGCTAACTCTTGGCTTCACTGGTAAATCAGAATCCGAAGCCGAAGAAGTCGAAGGCGGCCTTTCTTCATTGGTTGGCCTCGCCCAGGTAATGAGCGGTGGATTGGTCGGTAGTATCAAACAGCAGGCTCCTGAAGTTGGCGGCATGGTAGAGGAAATGGTACAAGCGTTGAAAGTCGAACGCGCTGATAAAAGCAGTGACATCTCGCTTAAACTGATCCACCCGGAAGGATTCGCCGACGCGATTAACGGCCTAATGGGAAATTGATTGAAAATTCGCATAATCATGGGGCTGCGAATCAACGTTCGTCGTCCCATGGGTTTCTTTTCCGACGTGAGCGACAGTCGGCGAGCAAATCATTTGGGATGCCATTGTCCCCTCTTTGTGTGCAGCTTGCATGTTGCGCTTTTGCACGGATCTCGCGCCGTACTGCCGGCGTGAAGTTCTCTATCTCGATGTAGGTTTCATAGGTTTCGACGCGGGCGCGGGTAACGGCAGCGATGGGGTTGTCAAACGACAAGATTTTTCTGTTCTGCGAAGCCGCCGGCTGGCGAACGCACCGCGCGCTTCCCGCATTTCTTTGCGAAACCAGAGCCGTCTTCTTGGATTCGGCCTCAAAACTGGCCCGGTTACTGATTGCGGACAACAAGAAGTCACCCTCAACCGCAGGCTTTGGGCATGCATTTGTTTATTCTCTGATTAAAACCGGCCAATTAAGCAAAAAGGCAGTCGGAGCGCTTAATATCTAAAAAACGGGACGGTTAGACCGATTCAGTCATTGGTAATGCAAGAATCGATAAACCCACTATTCACGGCTTTTTAGCAAGCTTAAACTGATGGCCAAAATTGGACTCGACTTCATTGGCGACCGCATGACCGCCGATAGAGTGATATAAATCCTGAAAA
Organism: uncultured Pirellulaceae bacterium; assembly: GCA_937944405.1. Classification (GTDB taxonomy): domain Bacteria; phylum Planctomycetota; class Planctomycetia; order Pirellulales; family Pirellulaceae; genus Mariniblastus. Next base: position 3,389 of record CALDYR010000105.1, on the reverse strand, counting down.
AGAATTACCGTTTCGACACACTGAAATTATGACGACTTCTACCGCTGCTCGCGTTTATAACTTTTCTGCCGGTCCCGCAGTACTGCCAGAGCCAGTGCTTGAGCAAATTCAAGACGAAATGATGGCGCTGCCCGGCGTTGGCAGCAGTGTCTTGGAGATCAGCCACCGCAGCAAAGACTTTGAGGAAATTTTAGACGACGCCGTGGCACGAATCAAAGCCGTCATGAACGTCCCCGACTCGCACGAAGTCCTCTTCATTCAAGGGGGCGGGGCGTTGCAGAACATCATGATACCAGCCAACTTTATCACCGAACCTTCAGGCGTAGCGGACTACATCATTACTGGAGCATGGGGTAAGAAAAGCGCTGGTGAAGTCAAACACTACGGGAAATTGAATGTTGCTTACGATGGTGGCAGTACGAAGTACAACCACCTGCCCAAACAATCAGATCTGAAACTAACGCCTGATGCCGCTTACGTTCATCTAACGACCAACGAAACCATTCATGGTATTCAGTTCCCGCAACTTCCTGATACCGGCGGCGTCCCGATCGTGGCAGACAAATCCTCGGACATTATGTGTGGCCCCATCAACGTGTCAGACTTCGGTCTGATTTATGCTTGTGCCCAAAAGAACGCAGGTATCGCTGGGGCAACGATTGTTATCGTTCGCAAGGATTTACTGGAACGCAGCGGCGATCGTCTGGCCAGTTACCTCGATTACAAAAAACACGCCCAAGCCGGTTCGCGTTTTAATACGCCTTCTACGTTTCCGATTTATGTCACGGGCCTTGTCTGCAAGTGGCTCCAGGATCAGGGCGGGGTAGAAAAAATGGAATCGCAAAACAAAATGAAGTCGCAGATTCTCTACGACATCATAGATTCCAGCGATGGTTTTTACACCGGCCACGTCCTCGATAAGGCGGAACGTTCGGTCATGAACGTTGTATTCAAGCTCGGCAGTGACGAGTTAGATGCGAAGTTTGTGACCGATGCCAAATCTGCGGGGTTAACGACGCTGAAAGGGCACCGCAGCCTTGGTGGAATTCGTGCTTCGGTTTACAACGCGATGCCGGTCGCCGGTGTCGAGGCTTTAGCCGCGTTCATGAAAAACTTTGCGTCCAAGAACGGATAATTTCTGATTCAGGAACACTGACGATTGTTCGTCGATTGACTTTGCCGTCGGAAAAATCCTGCGGCCACCGATACACCATCTCTCAAGGAAATTACATGTCACGGATTATCGTTTTAGACGATATTGCTGCCGAGGGTTTAGCGATTTTGGATGCCGCCGAAGGCATTGAGTACGAAATTCGCACGAAACTGGCCGGTGACGAACTCAAGCAGGCTCTAACCGAATTCGACGGAGCGGTCTGTCGCAGCGGTGTGAAGATCACCGCCCAATCGTTGGAAGGCAACAAACGCCTAAAAGCCATCGTTCGCGCCGGTGTGGGGACAGATAATATCGACAAAGAAGCCGCATCACGTTTGGGTGTGGTTGTCATGAACACTCCCACGGGCAACACGATCAGCACCGCTGAACACGCTATGGCGTTGATGATCGGGTTATCACGAAATCTTGCTCCGGCGCATGCAAGTTTGAAATCGGGAGCTTGGGATCGCAAAAAATTTCAAGGTAGCCAGTTGTCAGGAAAAGTGCTTGGCGTCGTCGGATTAGGCCGAATCGGTCAGGATGTTGCGTTTCGGGCGAAAGCGTTCGGGATGGAAATCGTTGGTTTCGATCCATTTCTGTCCAAGGACCGTGCGGACGAACTTGGTATTCGTAAAGTTGATGCGGTTGCCGATCTTTTACCGGTGATTGATTACCTGACCGTGCACACGCCGTTGACTTCGGAAACCAAAGGTTTGATATCCACCGATCAGATCGCGCTGATGAAACCTGGAGTACGGTTGATCAACTGTGCCCGTGGCGGCATTTATGACGAAGCCGCATTGGTCGAAGGGCTGAAGTCGGGGCATTTGGGCGGCGTCGCGTTAGACGTTTACGAATCCGAACCCTGCACTGACAGTCCGCTGTTCGGGATGGAAAATGTTCTGTGCACGCCGCACCTCGGAGCCAGCACCGAAGAAGCTCAAATTGGCGTCGCCGTCGAGGCGGTAGAACTTTGCATCAACTATCTATCGACGGGCGAAATTCGTTCGGCCGTTAACACGATTTCGCTTGACCCGCAAACGTTGAAAGCGTTGCGTGCTTACGCCGATGTGGCCCACCGTTTGGGGCTGTTGTTGGGGCAATGGCACAACAGCGCTATTCAGAAATGCGAACTGCAATTTAATGGTGAAATTGCAGAGAAAGACACTCGTTTGTTAATGTCCGCGTTTTGCGCCGGCCTGATTGAAAACCACACCGAAGACGCGAACATCGTGAACGCTGAATTGCTGTGCCGCGAACGCGGTATTGAGTTGGTGCGAACCTCCAACCCCGGGCACGGTACGTTCAGCAGTGTAATTTCCGCCAAAGTTATCGGCGACGGCAAAGAGCATTGTGCCGCCGGGACCGTGTTTGGCAAAGACATGCCTCGTCTGGTGAAGCTTGGCGAGTACCGCACCGAAGCCTATATGGATGGCAACCTGATGATCTTCACCCACCGAGACGTTCCGGGCATCATCGGATTTGTCGGTGGCGTGTTGTCGGATGAGAACGTCAATATCGCTCAGATGGCTGTCGGACGCGAATCGGACCAAGGCGGACCGGCGGTCGGCGTGCTCAATTTGGACTCCGCAGCGTCGGAAAAGGCTTTGAAAAGAGTCACCGAGAATGCGGGAATCGAATCGGCCCAATCCATCGAGATGCCTCCAGCGGGTGTGTTACCCGCATGGTTGGCGTAGGACTGCTGCACTGAAATTTTGTTCTTATCACGAATGGAACCTTTTGATGTTCCAACGGCCCCCAAGGAAGCGTTACTGGAGTCACGTAAGCGCACAACTAATTCACCGCGCCACCCCGGCGTGGTGAATTGGCCGACTCGGTCGTGGGTTGTTTTGGTACTGTGGAATCCTTCTACCGATGTATCCGCAAAATCATTTTCCAACTGAGCAGGAAAAAAGTTCTTGATGCCTTGGTGTAAAGTGGGTTGATTGCCTTTGACTGCCAAACAGTAGCCAACTCCCTCGGCGACAATCTTCGCAGCGCTCTTGGTTTGGCATCTCATCGCGTCGACCGTTCCCCCCCCCGCGGAAACGTCGATGATTTCTAGCAATTTTGGGATCACCGTGATCTCGTTGCTCTTCTCGTGGACGACCGTCTGACCAAGGCTAATATGGTTAGCCGTGGCCCACGCGCTGACCATGTGAATCGCCGCCTTGCCGCTTGCGCGATCGTAGCTTCGCCGAAGTGTCTTTCCGTCAATCGCGATGACTTGGCCGAC
>CALDYR010000104.1 GCA_937944405.1 uncultured Pirellulaceae bacterium | reverse complement strand
GCCACCACTTCGCGGCGACCGGCGCTTGAAAAAGACATCGATTTGCTGGTACACTCTGTCACGAAAAAGCCTCTTGCTTTTGTGGATCGTTAAGGTGTTAGAACCAACGTTTTACAGAGCAAAAGGCTTTTCTTATAGGTGGCCACCAATCAGCCAATGAAATATCCGGGGTAGGTACGTTCATTGTGGCGGTGTTTTCTGTTTTAATAGATTGATGAAACATTGAGTTACCAATTTGCGGCCGTCTCTTGTACCCGTTAGAAGATTGTGAATTTGGAAAACACCCATATAGGTCCCTTTCTGATTGTCAAACGCTTGGGCAACAACCGGCGGCAAAAGGCCTACCACGCCCATCAGGTCGAACAAGACCGACCCGTTGCGTTAAAGTTTGTCAACTTCCCTGCGAAAATCACTTGGCAGACGGCGTTAAAAAAAATAAAAATCGAAGTCCAAGAGCTTCGTAAGCTACGCCATCGAAATCTGGTCCGAATCTACGGGGCCGGCGTCCATGAAGAAAAGATTTTCTTCGCGTCGGAATTGGTAAAAGGCGAATCCTTGGCGACACTGCTATCGCGCCGAGGAAAACTAACGCCCGATCTGGTGGTGGAATACGGAAGACAGATCTCCGAAGCGCTTCATTATCTCCACGAACAAAGTTTAATCCATTGTTATCTTGCACCAGAAAAAATTCTGGTGTCCCCTGATCACATAGTGAAGGTCGCAGGTCTGCGTTACAACGTCACCGGTCGTCGTCGTTGGGACGTCTCCAAACAACGCGCGATGGACACCGCCGCATATTTGGCACCTGAACAATTTACGCAGACACCAACCCCGCGCAGCGACGTGTACGCACTGGGAGTGATTTTGTTTGAAATGCTGACTGGAAAATTGCCATACGAATTGGACACCATGGGCCGTATGGCCAAAAATAAAAAAATACTGCCTCCACCTTCGGTCACCGATCACGTCATGAATTGCCCGATTTGGCTGGATCAAATCGTGACGCGCATGTTAGAACCCGATGCTAAAAAACGCCCCCATTCAGCGCGCGAAGTCGCGTTTGCGTTCGAAGAGATTATGAAAATCGATGCCACCCAAAAATCAGCGTCATCGCAAATCTCAGGAAATTTCAACCCTCTGACGAACAAAACCGATAAAACGACCGCCAAACGATTACTCGACGATCGCTCAAAGAAACGCGAATCGACTCAACCGCAATCATCGTTTTTTCAGTCAGTTCCGTTTTTACTGGGTTCACTGGCGGCAGTGGCCGCATTGACAATTTGGCTGGCGATGCCCCCCAGCACCGAAGAGATGGTCAAAAATTCGCGCCTACAGGTCGCCAGCACTTCACCCCAACAATGGCTCGAAGCATCGTCGACGATGAAACCATTGATGACTTCGGAAAGCCCTTTTGCCGCCGCCGCAGAAGAAATCTACTATTCTGCGAGGCAAAAAATCTTGGTCGACTTAGCCAAACGCGGCGTCAACAATTCGATCTTACAAACCGAACAAACGCAGCAATTCACCGCGGCGTACCAACTGGAAATCTCAGGTGAAGAAGACAACGCAAGAGTCCTCTACTTCCAGTTGGCCCAATCGGTCGACCCTCACGGTGACCAGCGGCATATTTTTTTTGAATCCAAACAACGATTCGCCCACCTTTCGCGCCAGATACGGCTGCCCGACACCGCCGAAGCACTGATGAAATTGGTTGCTTCGACCGCTCACGCTCAATCTCGGCAGGAACTGGAAATAGCCGAAAAATATCTCTCTAAAATTTTCGTTAAGTGTGCAGGCGTCGAAGGTTGGCGTGACGTAGCCCAAACGGCCCAACGACAACTGCGTATTATCCAAAAAAGAAGACAGCTTTTGCCCGAACGAAACGCCGCGCCAAACTCAAACGCCGCCCCCAGTTCCGCTTCACAATAAACAAAAGAGTGGTGGGTTTGTTGGAATTCAAAATTGGGTTGAGCTACGGATAGGGGGAGGAATCGCATGGCTGACTTTTTTGCAATTGGCTTCCGACGGGCCTGAATTCTGGCGTATCCCACCGACGCCATACTCAAAACATGACGAACCACTACAAGGATTTATTTCAACAACGTGGCCTCAACATCGCGCTTAAGGCGTAGCGTTTTTAGCGTTTGCCATACCAATGGCCGTCCCCCACTTTCGTCGCACCTGTCGGTCAATCTTCAATCGCGGCGATATCTTCGTCAAGCTGCTGATCGACGATTCCGATCGCCCCGCGTCCGTTAGACTCAATTCGATTGTCAGCGTCCCTTGAAATTGCCGGCACATCGGCGTCCCAGAACGCTAGTTTTTCCAATTGAGTTTTTGGTGTTTTGTAGGGCCGGACCAATCGCATGCCCGCTCCCAATCCTTCTTCGCCGGTGTACCACCAAGGGCTTTTGGGGTAGTTAGGATCTTCTTCTTTCCAAAGTTTGTCGTCCGTTGGCAGCCGGGCGAAGCTGTTGCAATAGTCAACCTCGGAATACCACGACCCCCCACGCAACAAACGCGGATAGACTTTTTTCGGTTTCTGAAACGATTCCTCCACGGTCAACGATTTCCCAGCGATGTCGTCGAATCCATTTTCTGTGTAGGCGTCCAACACCCACTCCGAAACATTTCCGTACATGTCATACAGTCCCCAAGGATTGGGTTCCAATTCCCCACAGGTATGACGTTGATCGTCCGAGACATCGTAGTACCAAGCATGTTCCTCTAATTTTCCGTCATCGTCACCGAAGTAATACTTCGTCGTGGTTCCAGCACGGCAAGCGTATTCCCATTCGGCTTCATATGGTAAACGATAAAACTGCCCCGAAATTAGGCTCAACCACTTGGTGTACTGTTTGGCGGCAAACTGTGTCATGCTGGCGGCAGGTTGATCTGGATCTTCACCGGCTTCATAAGTGATATCGGGCTCGTATAGTGCAGACGGTGCGGTCACGGCATCGACCTCATCTTCGGCGGTTACTTTACGCAGCCCTGTTTTGGCCATCTTTTTGAACGCCGTATCCATCGCCATATAGCTTTGATACTGTTCCCAATTCACTTCGTATTTCCCGATCCAAAAGGGCTCGACCGCGACTTCGACTTGTGGCGTGACATCGTCGGCGGCATCGGGGGCAGCGGCCCCCATTTTAAACGAACCACCGGCGATGGGGATCATCTGAATTTCCACTCTGGTGCCCGGAATCGTCATGGTGTAGGGAACCATGAACTTCCCCGCGATTTCAACAAATTTTCCTTCGGATGGTTTTTCGTCTACAATACCCATTTCTTGGGGAGATTGCGCGACAGCCGAAGGTGAAACAAAAAACGCTGCGACAAACGCGGCAGAAAAAATGGCGGAACAAGCGATCGCCATAACAGAGTTTTGAATTGGATACATAGTGCCGTTTAATCGTTTAAACAAAAGAGTCTTCTTAATTTCGCTTTTCTCATAATTTAGTGGCAAGCTTCGAAATCGTAGTCGGATTTGCCAGAACTTCCGACGCTGTCTTTGTGGGAATCCGAGCGAATCCCACTACGTTCACTGGAAAAGGCAGGCCTTGGCCGCACGCGATGCCACAAAGTTTCGGGAACAACCCTTATTTTAACCGTTTACTGCCGATATTGTTGTGGAAATTGACTTCAAAATCCCAAACAATCAGTTCCCCACCAGTAGTCTTCGTTCTGTTCTATAAACTAAACAACTGCCGACAAAACCGCTTATTTAATGGAAACCATCTATCATGGCTGAACCGGTCTCCCACAACCGACGAAATTTATTTTTTGAATCTGTCGAAGACGTCATTCGGGACGTCAACTTAATCAATCGCGCGGCGGAGAAAAATCAGTTAAGCCCCTGTGGACAATGGACTCCGGGCGAAATCCTGACCCATTTATCGGCTTGGATTGAGTACGCATATGAGGGTTATCCGATTGACGCTCCGCCTTGGTTCATTCGTCAGTATCTAAAGTTTGCATTTCGGGCGATTCTGAAAAACGGTATGCAACCGGGCGTCAATATCCCGGGTATCCAAGGTGGGACGATCGGCCAAGAAAAATTCGACACCGACACCGCCTGCAAACGCTATTTGGTTGCGTTGAACCGATTAAACAGTCGTGAACCGGCTAAATACCACAACCCTGCCTTCGGCAAAATGAGCCCTGAAAAACGAGTTAAGCTCAACCTGCGGCATGCCGAACTCCACCTAAGCTTTCTGCAGTATCCCCGATAGTCGACGCCCAGTGCCCCGTTGCCGTCAACGTTACCGCTACCGTCAACCAGACTGGAAACGCGGAATCCCTTGCCCAAAATCGTCGTACTCAGCAGCCAACGGGGGCTGACACAGTACGGTTGTGTTTTGCTATAATCTTGGCAAAAACCACCACTGTTGGAAATTGGATATCCGTTATGGCTGAACCTGAGAAGAAACGTCGCGCGATTCAAGTCGACGAAACAAAAACACAAACTTGTTACGCTAATTTTTGCCGGGTAACCGGTTCTCCTGAAGAACTAATCATCGATTTCGGCATGAATTCGCAACCGATGAACTCCGACGAACAACCGGTTGCTATCAACCAAAAAATCGTCTTGAACTTCTTTACCGCCAAACGACTGCTCCAGGCACTACACGTGTCTGTGCAACGCCACGAATCCGTTTTCGGCCCCATCGAAACTGACATTCAAAAGCGTATAAAACCCCCAAACACCAGCGAAGAATAACAAACAATTGCAGCAACTGCGTTCCCTTGCTGAGCGCGGCATCTGAATCCATACACCATTTTGCATACAGAACTTGAGACAAACCATGGCTAAAAAGAGTATCGACAACGTTGATGTGAGCGGAAAGAAAGTCTTAATGCGAGTAGACTTTAATGTGCCCTTGGACGACGACCTCAACATTACCGACGATCGCAGGATCGAAATGGCATTGCCCAGCATCAAATCCGTGGTAGATCGTGGCGGTCAACTAATCCTCATCAGCCACCTCGGACGCCCCAAGGGAGAAGCGTCGGAGAAGTTCAGCCTCGCCCCCGCAGCAAAACGACTGGGGGAAATTGTAAAAAGCGCCGTGCACTTCGCCAAAGACACCGTTGGTCCAGACGCGGCGGCTAAGATTGGCGCGTTGGCTGATGGTGAAATTGTGGTTCTGGAAAATTTAAGATTTGACGATCGTGAAAAATCCGGCGACGAAGCGTTTTCGGCCCAATTAGCCGAATTTGCTGACGTTTACTGTAACAACGCGTTTGGAACATGCCACCGACAACATGCATCGATGTTCGGCGTTCCAACTGCCATGGGCGGCAAGCCCAAAGTCGTCGGGAGTCTTGTCGAAAAAGAAATCAAGTATCTTTCAGACGTCATCAGTGCCCCTCAAAGACCTTTCGTGGCGATCTTGGGGGGGGCCAAAGTCTCCGACAAAATCAACGTGATCAACAATTTACTGGGCGTCTGCGACAAGATTCTCATTGGGGGGGCAATGGCCTATACATTTTCTTTGGCCCAAGGCGGTAAGGTCGGCGATAGCCTCGTTGAACCTGATAAGGTCGAACTTGCAAAAGAATTGATTGTCAAAGGCGGCGATAAGCTTGTCCTGCCAGTGGACACTCACTGCGGCGACGCATTCAACGCAGACTGCAACAAAGCCGTTGTTAAAGCAGGTGAGATTCCCGACGGATTCGAAGGTTTAGACATCGGCCCAGAATCCGCCAAACTCTTTGCCGACATCATTGCCGATGCCAAAACGATCGTCTGGAACGGTCCGATGGGGGTATTCGAAATGCCGCCCTTTGACGCTGGCACCAAAGCGGTCGCGCAAGCCATCGCTGACGGCGGATCGACCAGTATCATTGGCGGCGGTGACAGCGCCGCAGCGGTCGCGCTGTTGGGCTTCGAAGACGATGTTACGCACGTCAGCACCGGGGGCGGGGCGAGCCTGTCGATGCTAGAAGGCAACACCTTCGCCGCGGTCGAAGTCTTAGACGAAGCTTAAATATCGATTCTCTTTCGTTTAACCGACAGACGTACGTGTTGGGGGACGCAAAAAACGCGTACGCCCGGCGACTGACGTTTTAACACAAAAGCGCGCCCACACGGATCTTTGGCCAATGGTAATCACGTCGTCGGGGCCTGCGCGTGGGCGTTGTCAAACGCCCACGTTGATTTGGCCTCCCCGCATCGCCGTGGTCAAATCTTTGAGCCACGGCAAAATGATATTGATCGGGGACGCGTTGTAGCTAACCTGGTGTTGCATGTGTATCGTCCGCTCAATGCACATCGAAACCGATTGAGCCTGCGTTTGAGGGGTTCCGGCCAAACGTCCCAACGCAGCGGTGACGCCGGTTGGTGCATTGGTGGTCTGTTGAGTGAATCGCTGGTCATCTGGTTCAGCACTCGCCGATTGGCCGATCGCGCAGTGCATGAGCGATTCAAAGAACTGGATGGCAAAATCACCAACCATCACCAACCGCGTTCTTCGCAAGGCCGTGTCTTTACCAGCGGCTTCGACGAAGCCCAAAACCTCTTTTCCAAAGTTATCCCCCCCCGGTTCCAACGAGGCCAACGCATCGATCAATGTCGATCTAAACTGAAAAACGTCTTCCTCCGATAGCTCGATCGCACGGGCGACGCTACCTTGAGCCGCCCGCGCCAATTCCTCAATCGGAGTCGACGTCTCCAGCGGCAATCGGCCCAACACTTCAGCCACTTGATGGTCGGTCAAAGGTTCGAAACGAACGATCTGGCTCCGCGACACAATCGTGGAGAGCTGTTTTTGCTCGCTCGAACCTAGCAAAATCAGCAACGATTTGGGCGGCGGCTCCTCCAGTGTCTTCAGAAGCGAATTTGCGCCTTCGACGTTGAGGAAATCTGCGTCGTCGATGATGGCAATCTTGCGTCCGCCACAAAAAGGCTTCAGCCCAATGTCGTGACAGAGCCCGCGCTGCCGGCGGTGTTCGGCGTCCCCGATAAAGGCCTCCAACGGGATGAACGCTTTACCGGCAGGTTTAGAAATGAGAATCAGATCGGGATGAGTTTGAGCTCGCACTTGCTGGCACGCCGAACACGTCTCGCAGGGCGTCAAAGGCGTGGTCATGTTTTCGCAAAGCAGGGCCTGAGCGAGCTTCAGCGCGAAGGCACGTTTTCCAATTCCATCGGGGCCAACAAATAGGTAAGTGCTGGCCAACCGATTATTTTCTAACGTTCGTCGAAAACGCTCCAACGCGGCGTCGTGGTTGAGAATGTCGGTCCAAGGCATATTCGAATCATCGCGTGCGGCAAAGATTGATAAACGAGGCTTCGACGCACCGGGATCCGTGGTCACTTAGCCTTCCAAGCTCAAAATTGTACTCTTTTTCGCGCTCTTACAACATCTTCCTTGGTGGTCTCACTTGCATCGAGACTCACAGAAATAGGCCAACCGCACTGAAAACGTTAATCAACGTCTTCGTATTGCTCTGGATCATAATCTTCGTCTTTCAACTCTTCATCGGCCTCTTCATCGGCCTCTTCATAATCGCCTTCATCGAAGTCGCCATCTTCGTCTTCGAACTCTTCTTCCCCCTCGTCTTGGGAGTCGTCTTGATTCATAGAGACGACATCATCATCTTCGAATTCCTCTTCATATTCATCTTGGTCGACCCACTGCTGTTCCTCTTCGACCTCGGGATCTGCTACGGCGTCGGACTGGTTAGCGGCCAAATTCGTCACCCGATTAGCATCCGCTAAATTAGTCAGCGGCTTGCGTTGACGGGTCGTTGGCTTGGTGCGTATTTTGGGTTGGGGCACCGGTGAATCGGAGGGTTCTTCTGCAGGTTGCGTTTTCGCATCAGCGGTTTTTTCTTCCGGCCAATCTTCATCATTAACGGGATTGGGGTCACCATTTTTAATGTTGTCCCAAACCGCTTGGGTCAGCAAAACTTCGCGCGACTTAGAACCGTTGTACGCCCCAACATACCCGTCTTCCTCCATGTAATCGATCAGACGTGCGGCGCGCCCGTAGCCAATGCCTAAAGCACGCTGCAGGTACGAAAGGCTGCCGCGCTGTTCGCGGACCACGATGTCAATCGCTTCCTCATACAGTTTATCCTTCTTGCGTTCGGCCGCTCCAACACCATCGTCACTATCGCTTTGGTCGTCGGCCGCTTTGACCTTGATGTTGACCAGTTCATGGACAAAGTTTTGCTCCCCAGTGCTGACCGCGTCGGTGATGTTGTCGATTTCGTTGTCGCTGAGATACGTGCCTTGGCCACGCAAAAGGGTACTGGTCCCGGGCCAAAGAAATAACATGTCACCACACCCAAGCAATTTGTCGGCTCCTTGGGCATCTAATACGACACGGCTGTCTGTTTTACTGGCGACCTGGAACGCAATACGGGCCGGCAAGTTTGATTTGATCAAACCGGTGATCACGTCCACTGTCGGTTTTTGAGTCGCAAGAATTAGATGAATGCCAACGGCGCGACTTTTCTGGGCCAGACGAATAATATGCGTTTCAACGTCCTTGCCAGCGGTCATCATCAAATCTGCCATCTCATCGGCAACGATAACGATGAAGGGGAGATTGGTCGGAATCGCGTCTCGTTCTTCGTCGGTCTCTGGGGCCAATCGTTCGATAATTTCCTCGTGCCCTAATTGATTGAAGGTTGTCACGTGGCGAACCCCCGCTTTGGCTAACAGTTGATAACGTTCTTCCATTTTATCAACGGCCCACGCCAGAATCGCTTCGGCCTTCCGCATGTCAGTAACAACGGGGTGCATCAAGTGCGGCAACCGTCCGTAGCCGCTCAATTCGACCATCTTGGGGTCAATCATCAACATCCGCACTTCGTCGGGACGGCGCGTCATCAAGATCGAACTGATAATCGCATTGAGACAAACCGATTTACCGGTACCCGTCCGACCGGCGATCAACAGGTGAGGCAGTGACGCTAAATCGGCGACCATCGGTGCGCCCACCGCATCCGATCCCAAGAACAACGGGATCTTCATTTTTTTAATCTGCGCTTCACACTGTTCCATCACGCCGCGCAAACGCACCATCTGTCGAGTTTCATTTGGAACTTCGACTCCGACACTGTTCTTCCCCGGAATGGGTGCCACGATACGGACGCTCGGTACACGCATCGCAATCGCCAAATCGTCCGCCAAAGCGACGATCTTCTGCAATCGCAAACCTGGTTCTAAGTCAATTTCGTACTGTGAAATGACCGGTCCAGTTTCGATCTCGACCACTTTGACAATGAACCCAAATTGTTTGCAGGTCTTCTCCAAAATTTCGGCCTTGATCAGCGCCTCACGTTTTTGTTGTTCAAACGGCAGCGTATCGCCAGCCTCCAGCATTGCTATTGGCGGCAATTCATAGTCCGCCGCGTTGTCCACCAATGCTGCAGCATCCAGTTGGCTGATCATCACGTCGCGTTCAGACGGCGATTCCTTCTTGGCCGGCACCTTAAAATGAGGCTTTGATTTTTTCGCCTCCGGTTGATCGATTCGTAAAACCTCTCCTTCAACGTCCTCATTAGAGGCCGGTTCGATTGCAGGGATCGGTGTTTTGGACGTGTTGTCCTGAATGTTCAACGAAGCTCGGGCGGCATCGACCTCGTCCCGCGCTTCGTCTTCGTCTCCGTCTTGGTCTTCATATTCGTCTTCATATTCGTCTTCATCATCTCCGATTTCTTGGCTCAACTGAGTGCCTGGTTGGGCAGCAACCGCAGCAACAACCGTTTCAAGTTCCTCTTCCCATTGTTGGTCGTCGGCGTTAGCAGCGTCGAGCGTCGAAACGGCATCGGCAGATCGGCCACCGGCACCGATCTCCACTTCATCAAACACTTCGGCATCGCGTTCGCGCCGGCGGAATCGAATAATCCGGCGTTCTTCTTCGCTGATCTCTTCATCATGGGGATCATCTTCGACGTATTCCACCTCCCTGTCTTCGTCTTCTTCGTCTTCATACTCTTGTTCGGATTGCCCATTAAACCACTGCACGAAACCGTGCACCAACCCAAACGGCAGGATGGCAGAGGCGGCAACGATGGCCGGCGAGAACGCCACTCGTCCGGCGGAAAAAATCAGATACTCCGTCCACATCATCATGCCCACCACCGTCATCGCGACGCCGGCAACCAGGCACCCCATCGCCCCGACGTTGCTGGATAAAAGTCCGCTACTGAGTGCCCCCAAGTACCCCCCGGCACCGATCAATGGAGCCACCGCCCAGTCAGGCAAGAGCATACTTCCAAGGGTCGTAATCCCAAGTAACGCGACTGCCCAACCTACCGATTTGAGCCAAGGGGTTTCGGTCGGTTCACGCCGGAAGACCGCAATCTCCATCGCAATCAAGCCCGCAATCAAGAAGTAGACGCCCACCCCCAAAACATGGACCAACATATCCGCCGTCCACGCCCCTAAGCGTCCACATGCATTATGAAACGTTTCATTAGTTGGATAAATCAGTTGGTCGGGCTGATAAATTTTAATCAGCAACTGAGGCACTTCTTGTGCTCGATCGGCCGGGTCGTAAGTCGCAACCGCGGCGACCAAAAATACAATCAGTCCCAACAGACCAACGGCTACTATGTCGTTGCGAATAATTCGATTGTCAGCCATGAACCCGTCCTGTGGAATCGTGTGCAGATCACGACTCTGGTTTGATGTGTCGGCTTCCATGCCTATAAAGATTTTGCCTGCCGCATTCCTTCGGGCAGACCCATCCTTATTGCTTATCGGAAGATGACGCAGACAGGTCGTCGATCGTTAAAATCGGCGCAATAATACGCAAGACTGTCATATCGCGAACTGCCTAAAACCGGTACCACCGCGAGGCTGACGTTCCCTTGAAAAAAGCATCGGCGTTACCGTAGCGCCACTTGCAAAGGCATATCCTTAGAAGCCCACCCACTCAAAATGAAACGGCAAAAACCAAATCGGCGGCAGAAGAATCGGCTTTTATCTTGATTCCACCCGCCGTGCCTACGCGGCCTTGGCTTGCCCAAGTGACGCGATCATTTGATCGCAAGCCGCGTTCACGTCGCTTGTCATGATGTCGCGCATCGCATCGTTGTTAGCACGGCGGCGTTTCTTGCAAGACCCTGACTGATACCATTTCTGTACGGCCACGTTCGCCGGGCCATACGCACCTGAATCCTGCGCTCGCGTCGTCCCGTACAACCCGACGCAAGGCGTTCCCACAGCGGTCGCGATATGCATCGGCCCGGTATCACAGCCGATAAAAAATCTTGCTTTGGCGATTAAACTTGATAACTCGTTAAGCGTCGTCGGCATCGCGCAAACCGAACCGTCAGTATTCAATCGCCAGATCTCCTGGGCCATCGTTTTCTCCAAATCTCCGGCCCAAGTAATCACCGTTGGCAAACCATGCTGATTGAAAAGATGCCTGGCGACGGTTCCAAAACGATCGTTTTCCCAACGCTTCGACGCCCAACTGGCACCGGGGTTGATGACGACGAATGATTCAAGGTTGTGACTTTTGATCCATCGAGTGACGGTTTGATCCGCTGCAGCGTCAGCGTTTAATTTGAATTCCACCGCAGGGTTTTCGATATCCATTTCGATCAACAGTTCCAGCGACCGATCAACAACATGATCGGCACTCGTTTCCACCAAACTATTGTTCAACCATGGTGATAACTCGCGTCCCCACCGTCCTTTGATTCCGATGCGACGCTGCGCGCCGGAAAGCCAGCCCAACAACGCACTTTTGGTCAATCCTTGCGGATCAATAGCGATGTCAAAATTTCCACCGCGCAACTCCTTCCGTAACGGAATCCACGCCCCGGGTTTACTGATCCAGCTTTTGGGGATTTGAATGATCTGATCAATCGCCGGATTGTTTTGCAACAATTGTTGCGTCGGGGATTCAACCGCCCAAGCAATGAATGCGTTGGGGTATTGGTTGCGGATCGCGTTGACCAACGGCAGCGTCAAAATGCAATCGCCGATGTGACTCAGTCGCGTGATCAGGATGCGAGGGGAAGACATAGTTTTTGCATTTACTTTGAGATATATCGGAAACGTTTGGACAGGATGTTAAACAAGTAGTACAACAGGTCCAATACCGATTTGCGACTAACGAACGCGCGAAAAATAACTTGGGAATTGGATCGACGCCACATTCGTCCTCGTGTTTTTATATTCGTCCGACAGGCGTACGTGTTTGAGCGCACACAAACGCGCCTGCAACGTTTATCGATCTCGATGAAACACGAATCAGAAGAATTTCATACCGTTGACTGTTTTGGTTAGTCTTTCCTCTGTTCGGGGCTTCGTAAGGGTGGGAGTCGAATTCGCATTCCAACACAGCAACTGGCCAATAAAAACTGGTGGAATCTATGGACAACGCGCGCCATGCTATTGCGGCTCAACGGTTGGTTGAAAAACTCCGCCTTCAAAATCTAAAGTTAGCCTTGGCCGAAAGCTGCACCGGCGGAATGGCGGCAGCGCTATTGGCGACGGTGCCGGGGATCTCGAATTACTTCTGCGGTTCTGCGGTGACCTATCGCACCCAAACCAAGGCGAATTGGCTGGGGATTGCCACCGGTCTGATTGAAGCTCACACACCAGAATCACCAGAAATTTCTGCGGCGATGGCGTTGGCCGTTTTAGACCGCACCCCTGAGGCAGAAATCTCAGCCGCCGTCACCGGCCACCTCGGGCCGGGCGCTCCTCCGGAGAAAGATGGGATCATTTACGTCGCGTGTGCCCTATCCATCGGCGCGAAACGAAAGACGGATTGGCAACGGTTAACGCTGGCGACAACCGACCGCGCCGAACGTCAAAAAGAAGCCGCCGATCGATTGTTGGAATACGTTGCTATCCAGATTGACCGAATCTAAAACAGTAATGCTTCGGGCTTCGAACCTTCCAACCGACATTTCGCCATCGCGCAGAAATCGGCATTACAGTCGATGCCGATGAAACTTCGATTTGATGCTCGTGCGGTCAGCGCGGTGGTGCCGGCGCCCGAAAATGGATCTAACACAACACCGCCCGGTGGACATGAAGCGTCCAAACAAGTGCGCACCAATTGTTCAGGAAACACCGCAAAGTGAGCCTCGCGGAATTTCGATAGGCTGATCGACCAAACGGTTCTTTTGTTGCGTCCCTTGGGATGAAAGGCTTGATCCCAACGTCCGTCATGCAAATTATTGTCACCGGAATTTTTACCGGCTTCGGGGGTTCCGCCACGTTTGCCAAAATGGCCACGGCCCCCTTTCATTTTAGAGTCTTTTGAAAACGTAATATGCGGTTCGCGCACCGCATCAGCATCGTAGAAGTAGTCTTTTGAATTGCTAAAGAAAAAGATGTACTCGTGATCGGTCGTGGGACGCGTCTTCACCGCCGAAGGCATCGCATTGGGTTTGTGCCAGATACAATCGCTGCGCAGAATCCAACCAACATCTTTCAGAGCAAGACAGACCCGCCACGGCACACCTTGTAGTTCCCCCTTAAGATATTTGTCGCCGATCACCATCCATAGACTGCCGCAGGGTTTGACGACACGCTTGAGTTCGACGAACAGTTGCGTCATCCGATCCACGTATTCCGCGACCGTGGACTCACGGCCAATTTGCAAATCACTGTTGTAATCGCGTTGCTGGAAATAGGGCGGACTGGTGACGACGGTGTCTACCAAACCTGTCGGCATGGTTTTGGCCACTTCGACTGCGTCGCCGCAGTGGAAGTGGTTCAACCAACGCTGCTGCGTTTGATCGTCGAATTGATTCTCGTCGGTAGCCATGGTCACCTTACATTTGGTCCAAAACACCGATACCTAAAAGCGCCAATCCGGTTTTGATCGTCCTGGCTGTAAGATCACAAAGCTGGACTCGGCTGTGTTTTAATGTTTCTGACTGAGTGTCCTTAAGCGAGCATTGATCGTAAAACTTGAAAAACGTCTGCCCAAGATCGAATAAATAATTACACAGCAAATTCGGTTTATAGTCAATCAACACATCCGACAGTGCTTCTTCAAAACGCAGCAGTTGCACCGCCAAGGCGCGTTCGATTTCCGTTTCGAATTCAAATTCTACCGGGGCGTCTCGCAAGGGCCGTGGATCGACTTCCACCTTCCGCAAAATCCCTTGAACACGGGCGTATCCGTATTGCAGGTACGCGGCGGTGTTCCCTTTCAAGGCCAACATCTTTTCATAGTCAAACGTGTAATCAGAGGCTCGGTTCTGAGAAAGATCAGCGTACTTCAGTGATCCGATCCCGACGACGCGCGCGTTCTCCTTCAGTTCATCAGCCTCAATTCCTTCGTTGAGTTCTCGAGCGATGTCGGCGGCGCGTTTTTCGGCTTCATTAAGCAATCCCGCCAGCCCAACGGTATCGCCGGACCGTGTCTGAAAGGGTTTTCCATCTTTGCCCATCACGGTGCCAAAACTTACGTGCTTCAACTCCGCTTCGTCATAGCCCCACAACGCCGCAACGGCGAACAATTTTTCAAAATGTTCGTGTTGACGATGATCAACAACATATAAACAAGCATCTGCGTCGAAATTATCCATACGATACTTGATCGTCGCCAAATCCGTCGTGGAATAAAGAAACGCACCGTCCTTCTTTCGGATGATCATCGGTGTTTCAAAACCATCCAAAAACACACACATTGCGCCGTCACTTTCCCGAGCAAATCCTTTCGCCTCCAATTCGTCAACAATGGCCCCCAACGTATCGTTGTAGAAACTTTCGCCCAACGCCATGTCGAATTCAACATCCAAGCGATCATAAATCGTTTGCATGTCTTGTTTACAAATCGGTAAAAACGTCGTCCACAGATCGCGATTCTCTTGGTCACCGGCATGAAGTTTTGCCGTCTCAAGCAACACGGCGGTGCCGATTTCAGGATGTGCCGCTGCCAACAGGGAAAGTTCAGAATCGTTTTCAACCGCGTCGATCGCAGTGGTCGCTTTTTGAAGTTTCTCAGCCGCGTCGTTGATACGTTTTTCGATTTGGCTGATTTCTTTCTTGATTTTTTTGACCGCCGATTTCTCTTGGGACTCCGACTGCTTTTGTTTCAAATCGCTTTGCTGAGTCTCAAGTTCGGCCAAAGCCGTTTCAAGCACTACCAGCTTTATTCTCGCACCGTGGTAATCGATCAGCTTTCGGACCAAACGATAGAGCCGCGACAGTTCACCAATTGTGTCAGAATCAAAGGCCTCTTGATCTCGAAAATGCTTATAGCCATACAAAATCATCCCAAATTGAGTGCCCCAATCACCCAAGTGATTATCCGATTTCGCACAATGGCCAACGAAATTCAAAATGCGAGTCAGCGCATCACCAATCACGGTCGACCGAATGTGGCCGACGTGCATTGGTTTGGCAACATTAGGAGACGAATAGTCGACGATATAATTTCGGGCATTGGTCACCGAATCGACCGCCAATCGTGAATCGGCGAGGGCGCTTTTAAGCTGCCGTTTAATCCAGTCGTCATCCAGTTTGAGATTGATAAATCCCGGCCCTGCGATGTCGACGGTTTGGCAAATTCCCGACAGATTGCACTGCTGGAGGACGGTTTCGGCGACCGCACGTGGCGATTGGCCCGTTTGTTTGCCCATGGGCATCGCAAAATTAGCCTGAAAATCCCCATGTTTCGCGTCACCTGCGGGGCGGATCATGGCCAACATGGCATCCGTTTTTGAAACATCATCCGCGACAAAGCCAGCGATGATCGGGCGAAATTTCTCTTTGAGTTCGTGTAGCGCGTTCATTAAATGCGTTCAATCGGGTCAAATATGTGAAACCAAGTTTTAATTCAGTCCAGAGAATTTATCAAGATTATGGTCCGTGTTACTACCCTGTTAGTCGGTTTGACCGCGGTTTGGATGATGTTGGCTCAATTAGCATTCGCCAAACACCCTGTCTCAATCGTTGAAGCAAACATTTACGTTAATCAGACCCGCACCACGATCCGATTGACGTGTTTTGCCGAAGATCTGGAGTTACTCCAAGGTGTCGAGCCCGGCCCGGACGGCACCTACGACAGCGCTGAAATCGGTGAAGCAACCGAAGATCACGCCCAATACCTAGCCCAACGCATCATTTTGCGCGATGAAAATGGCGAACAATTCCCCGCGACGGTCACCGATATCACACGCGTCGAAATTCCCTCTGACGGCATTAAGGCCGGAACGTTGATGGAATACACAATGGCCTTCGAACTGGAGATCAAGCACGATGTGCCGCCTGAATTTCTAACCCTTGAACAGCAAATGGTGGCCGAAGGGGCGCTATTACCATCGGAGCTGAAAGTTCTGGTCAAACAATCGGGGGCGCAAAACTCATATCGAAAAATGCTCAAACCCGGTATTCCGGCGACCTTTCGTTTTGACTGGGAGAATCCTCCATTATCCCCCGAGGCTTCCCAAGCCGAGTGGGACAATTGGTTCGACGACCAAGAGGAACAGGTTTTGGGCATCGTAAGCTACGGCAGTGTTTATTCCTTCATCTACATCACCAATCGTGAAGTGCGACATGAAGTGCTGCTCCCACTGGCAACCTTGACGACCATGATGGAGTTCGAACGCACCGACAGCGCCTTCCTTTCGGTGGAAGAGCAAAACAATGCAGCGCAGAAGATCGAATCGTTTTTCAGCGTCGGCAACCCCGTTACGATCGACGGCGTGGCGGTGACACCCATTTTTGATCGAGTGGATTTTTATGGGTTAGATTTGCGTGACTTCGCAAAACAACCAGAAGCCAAAAAAGTCAGTATGGCCAGTGGGCGCGTAGGGGTGATCATGCGTTACCCAGCCAAAACGCCCCCCCAAACGGTGACCGTCCAATGGACGAAATTCAGCGATTCGATTCGGTCGATCGACGCGGTGGTGTTTGCTCATAAGGACGTTCTGGCGGCAAAGTTCTCCAAATTCCTTGAGAACAACGTCTTCCGATGGGAAGCAAAAGACGCCCCGACGCCGATTGACATTACCGATGTTGACCTGCAAGATCCACGCTACTTCGCGCCATCGGCGACCTGGGGGGTACCGATGGTGACGCTGGGTTGTTTGCTGGTGGCGTTGACACTGATCCCATTGGCGCGGCGTTCATTTAAGGGGTGTGTGGCCTTAAGTCTCTGTACAGGGATCGCCTTTTTGATGCCCCAAGTAGCCGTGGTGCAGATTCCAGCCCTGTTTGAACCTGCAGGAACGCTGCGCGTAAGTGACGAAACGGCCGGGCGAGTCTTTGACCAGTTGCACACCAACCTTTTCCGCGCCTTTGACTATCCGCAAGAGGAAGATGTCTACGATGCGCTCGCGATCAGCGTCCACGGGGCACTGCTGCGAAAACTATACTTGCAAATCAATAATAGCTTGCGTATCGAACAGGAGGGGGGAGCGGTAGCGCATATCGAACAAGTGCAGCGTCTTGAGGGGGCATGTGACCGAACAGCCTTCGTCGAAAACGGTTTCCGTTACCGCAGCAAATGGAATATCGTTGGAACGATTGAACACTGGGGACACATCCACCAACGCACCAATCAGTACGACGCCCAATTTGATGTGCAAATCGTTGACGGAGACTGGAAGCTTACGTCGATGGAAATTCTGGACCAACCGCAAGGGATCGTGAAAACGACGCTGCGAAGGTTTTAACACCTCATTGCAGCTTAGTCGTCCACCGAACGCACCGCCGCCAGTTGTGATTCGGTCAACACCAACGGCTGATTGGCAGGGGGCAACTGCGGATACAGCGTTTTCGAAATCGTGGCCAGCAATTGTTCGATGCCACGCCCTTGAGTGGCAGAAACAGAAACCAAAGGAACATCCGATTGGGCAAACGGGACCGGCGGATCGATGACATCAGTCTTATTAATAACTACGATGTTGGGAACAATGGAGCTGTCCCACGGCACCGGATCGGTTGCGTCGACAACGGCGATAACAAGGTCGGCGTTGTCGATTTGTTGGCGTGCTTTGGCAACACCGATTTGTTCGATCTGGTTTTCAGATTCGCGCAATCCTGCAGTATCGCTCAGTTCCACCGGCCATCCGTCGATCACCGAATGATGCTTCAACACGTCGCGCGTGGTGCCGGCAATGGGCGTGACGATGGCTCGGTGAAACCCCAGAATAGCATTGGTCAAACTGCTTTTGCCGGCGTTGGGCTGGCCACAAAATACGATAGACTGCCGCCGATGGAAACGCATTCCAAAATCGCTCCATTGCAGCAACGATGGCAGCGTCAGAGGATCCCTTTTCAGTCGCTCAATCGCGGGCGGCAAAACATGCCATTGCTCCAGCAATAGCTCCGCCGTCCGCCGGGTTAAGGATCGGCTGATCAGATCTTCAATGTCAAATCTGAATCGTTCGGGGCCAAGGGCTGGAAGGGCAGGTGGTTGTTCCGCCGCCGCCCCCAATCGCGACAGATCGGACTTGATCGCCGCAACCGCAGCCTCCGACCCGTGACTGTGAATTTCGTAGGATTGCTGCCCATTGTGAACCACGATCAGGTCTTCGCCGGTTGAATTCCAATGGCCGTAGGTCAGCTGTTTTTTCAAATCTTTGAAACCACGACTCCCGACCGGGGTAAAACAAGCGTCGATCGCGGTAGACGCGCCGGTGCCTTGAACGGACACGACCGCAATCGCACCGCGTCCTGGTGAGGTGAGTTGTTGATAGGTGAGCATGAATTAACGGGCTTAGAACTGGCGTGTTTTGAAGTCGCGTGTTTCGAACTGGTGCGTTTCGAACTGGTGCGATCACAACCCCGCATCGCCGGGAAGTGATATTGATATCGCTGAAACAAAAGTTGGGTAGCGCCGGGAGCCCCAAGAAGAACGGATTGGATGGTCGCGAATCAATCAGAGCAAAATTTGCGGCAACCATCAAGAATTAAATTGGGAACGAATTTCCAGCCCACCGGCGCGATGTTGTTAAGTAAATCGGCGCCGCCACCGGTGACAAAAACAGACGCTCCGTTTTGTTCGGCCATGCGTTGCACGACGCTTGCGATCGCCCAAGCCTGCGATTGAGCCACACCAAACTGGATCGCCGATTGCGTGTCATCGCCGATACGGATGTCATGAGTGACCGATTCGATGTTTGTGACCGCAAGTTCGGGCAGGGCCTCCGCGTTTTTCGCCAACGCAGTCAAACAGATCGAAACGCCGGGGAAAATCAGCCCGCCGCAAAAGGTCCCCTCTTTGTTGACATAGTCGATCGTGACCGCCGTGCCCAAGTCGACCACCACCACGGACTGCCCGTCGCCATCGTCACTGCGAGTCATCAAGTTAGCCGCGTAGGCAGCGACCAACCTATCGGTGCCCACAGCGGCGCGAATTTTCACACTGGATTTGATCGGAATCTGATCGTTGGTCAGCACGGTGACCTGATCACGGGGACGGTTATCGGCAATCCAACCGGCCAGCACATCAGTCACCTTCGAGACGACGCTAACGATTACCCAGTGATTCAATTCCGAACGCTTGAGACTCGAATTGAGTGACTCTAGGTCGTCAACGGTCACCCGCACCACTGAGCCTTCTGGGGCAAGGGCTACCTTGATTGCGCTGTTGCCAACATCGACGGCGATGACATTCATGGTTTGCAGGTTGAAGCTTCAAGGTCATTGTCGGCTTCGCCGTCGGTGGCGACTTTCGCCGTTTCGGCTTGTTTGCGATGTTCGGTCAGCATCGCGTCAATAGCGTTAA
Organism: uncultured Pirellulaceae bacterium; assembly: GCA_937944405.1. Lineage (GTDB taxonomy): Bacteria > Planctomycetota > Planctomycetia > Pirellulales > Pirellulaceae > Mariniblastus. The sequence continues at coordinate 6,416 of CALDYR010000104.1, read as the reverse complement.
GCAATGGTGGTAGGCCCTGGCCGGTCGCTGCGGATATCAAATGCACTTCGCCGCCATTATCAGCACGAAGTTGGTCGGCAACGTCTTGGGCACCTGGGAGTTCGGATTTGGTCACCACGACCATTTCGGGACGTTTGCCTAACGCTTCGTTGTAATTGACCAGTTCCTTGCGGATGGCGCGGTAATTGGCGACGGGATCCGATTGATCCATCGGCATCGGTTCCACCAAGTGCACCAACACTCCGGCCCGTTCGATGTGTTTGAGAAAGTCATGTCCCAGCCCCACCCCTTGAGCGGCACCTTCAATCAGCCCCGGAATATCTGCCATGATAAAGGAGCGGTCTAAGTCCAGATTGATTTGACCAAGATTAGGAAATTTTGTTGTGAAGGGGTAGTTTGCAATCGCCGGCCGCGCTGCCGAAAGACGACTCAACAGAGTGCTTTTGCCCGCGTTGGGCATTCCGATCAATCCCACATCGGCGATGACCTTCAATTCGAGGATGAGTTTTCGGCTTTCACCTTCGCCGCCCTGTTGAGCTTGGCGGGGTGCCTGATTGGTTGAAGATTTAAATCGCGTGTTGCCGCGTCCGCCGCGTCCGCCTTTGGCCGCGATCAAGGTGTCGCCTGCGCTGGCCATATCTTTGAGGATAAAGTCGTTGACCGCGTCGATAACGATCGTGCCGGCTGGAACTTTGATGATGGTGTCGTCTGCGGCGGCACCGTGACAACCGTAGCCCTGTCCATTGTTGCCATTTGTCCCACGGATGTGATGTCGGTGAGCAAATTCGACCAAACTGTTGACGCCTTTTTCGGCGACGATAATGATGCTGCCACCGTTGCCGCCGTCTCCTCCGTTGGGGCCGCCACGGGGTACGTACTTTTCACGCCGGAAGCTCATGCAACCGTGCCCCCCCCGGCCGGCACTGGCTTCGATTATGACTCGATCGACAAACATGGGACTGGCTAGTTGTTTTAGGCTGATGAAGAGAAAGCAATGAATAAAAAAGCCGCCATGCGAACGGACATGGCGGCTAAAAGATGTGGCGAACGGAAACCGCCAAGCGGTGGTCTGGCCGGGTTTGGCTTACGCGGACGCGACCGATTCCTATAAGGAATGTTCGTCAATGACCAATCGTCATTGATGGACAAATTAAGCAGCAGGAACGACGTTGATACGGCGACCGTCACGGTCGAACATAACTTTCCCGTCTACCAGCGCGAACAGCGTGTAGTCTTTGCCTTGGCCAACACCTTTGCCCGCATGCCAGCGGTTTCCGACTTGTCGGATCAGGATGTTGCCTGCGATCACGGCTTCACCGCCAAATTTTTTGACGCCACGACGTTGTGCGTTTGAGTCACGACCGTTACGGCTGGAGCCTTGACCTTTCTTATGGGCCATTGTTTACCTCTGTATGTTTAGCTGATCAGGGCAGCGTGGGTTGATTGCGATTTACTAATAAAGCGAAATTTTAGCGATAGATCCAGAATGAATCAAGGCTTTTAATGAAGCGAATCCCGTCTTCTGTGGGTTCCCAGAACTGGTATTCAAGATCTAAGAAATAGATTATTCCGTCTTTCTCAAAAGTCCACTTACGGCCCTCAATCAAGGTCTCAATGGACGTTTGTTCGTCGACATCCAACCCCGATTCGACCATTTTTTGTGCGCCTACGGTCGGCAAACGGCCCTTATTCAAGATCGGGATCAAGGGCGACGAAAAATCGTTAAGGTTAAATCGAGCGTCAAATTCGCTAATTAGGACGTTGCGGTTGATATCGCGGTTCTGCTGATAAACGCGAATCACTGGCCCGGGCAAATTGTATCGTCGTGTAATGAGGACTTGTTGTTGGGGGTCGTCGACCAACGGGATCCCGAAGTCGATGTCGTCTTCGGATTCTTTGACCGCATCACCAGGACGCCAGAAGTTGAGCTGTAAGGTTTTGTGAATCGTTTTGATATCGTCGCCATTGCGAACAATGCGGTAGGCGTTGGTAAATCCCGAAACGAAAGTGCTGACGAAGTCTAATTTGGGGTTAACGTTGCTCCAAATCGCAACCCCCCAAACGCCCGTATTGTTTTCAGCGCTCATCGGAGCAAGGGGAGCCGAAGAGAGTTGGACGGCATCCAGCAACGGCACTCGGGGATCCTCAAGCCGTTGGATTTCGGCGGCTGCGGCGGGATCAATTTCATCACGGTACGCGACCCGTGAATACTTTTTGGCAACGTCGTCAAAAACCCAGCCCTCTAAAGTCAATCGCGGTAAAAAATTTCTTTCGTCTACCGATGCGTCGTACCGTAGGTCTTTGGTCAAAAACGCGAACTCTGGATCCTTTTTCACCTCTTCGAAACTAAGTGACGTACCTAAGTTTCTCACACGGTAGACCATGTACCATACATTCTGCCGCGCGTTCCCACTTTCGGTGGGAAGCTCAAGGGTGGTTTGCCGCAGACCGGTGAAGGAAAATTCGTATGCCCAAACATCACGAAAAAACACAACTCGTTTAGCCATCCCATACAAGGTGTCTTTACTGGACCGAAGCTTTGGTGTGTATTGGGTCGCGGTCAGTCCCGGCATCGGGCCGGGCAAGGAGACGGTGTCCCGCGCATCGAGCACCGGCGGAATTGTTTTCAACACTCCGGGGGCCAATCGTCGACCACCGAATCCCGGATCGGTTTGTGCCGCTGCGGTCGCGATCAGCAGAACCAGGATCGCGGGTGCGGAAATGGCCAGCAAGAAAAGTTTGCGGGCGTCGTCAGTTTTTAAAGACAAAGTACGAGGCATAGTGGTGAACGCTCGGATGGGTTGAATGCCGACGTGTGGCCGTTACAAGGAAAGCCCGATTATAGTTACGCTACTCTTTTATCGTAACATTTTCGGCACAAGGCGACGAATTACGAACAATTTGAAGCGTTAAGTTAGTAATTAGGCCGAATGAACTTTAACGTTTGTCCTGATAATCCCGACATTCGCGAATCCGATGGTAGAAAACCAGCGTCCCCAACAGCCAACCGCCATTCGCCAAACGGACCTTCGAGCCCGGCGTTTGGCTGGCCGTTTTAAACGCTTGATCGCGTTTGGCACACGATTTAAACAACTGCAAAACAACCCTCGGCAACGACAATCTCCGCCAAACGTTTATGGATTTATGCGATCTGTTCCAGATCATTTTAACGGTCGAAGCTTGGCCCTTTTTCTGATTTGCTGAACGTGATCAAAAACTAGCGCCTTGGATTTAAAAAACTTAATCAGCTGAGAAGTCGACAGCCCCAAGAATTCGCTCGCCGCGACAACGTCATTGTCACAGCGTAAAAGTGCATCAAGGGCATCGGTGAGGATCAAGGGATAATCGGCATGTGAAACGCTGACTGAGATCCGACGATTTCTGACGCGCGATTTCCAAAGAGCGCTGGGACTCGTGGGCAACGGCGTGGTGCGGATTGCGATCGCCAAATTTACTTTTAACCGCTCCATCGCGCTGTTAAGATTTGCGTGTTGGCTGCGTTGTTCGGCGGCTTGGGCTGAAACACCGGTCGCCCGATGCGTAATCACGATCGCGGTTTCCACCTTATTGCGATGTTGTCCACCGGGGCCACCGCGCCGCGTGCGTTGGATATCGCAACCGCGTTTGAGGTGTTCGTCGTCGAATTGAAGAGGATGTAACATTGGAAAATCCATTTGTCGTGTTAGCGCCCTGAGTTGTTGGCCTCATTCGCGAACCAAAACAATCCAAACGGGAAATTCTTGAAAAAGCAAAAGGAAACACCGTAAAAACTTGCGGAAAAACACAGGCCAATCACGACCGGTTTGAGCGCTGCAATTCCATTGGTCTCTGAGCACGCCTACAATAAATTGAGATGCTGGGCGGCGGACAAGGGGGTGCCGATAGACTCCCGGCGTTTTGCTGCAACTTCACTGGCAACTCCCAACCTATCCCACGAACCCCATCATACGATATGCTTGAAAAAATTGGCCCCTACAAGTTTATCGGGGTGCTTGGTCGCGGAGGAATGGGTACCGTATTCAAGGGAGAGCACGAAGAAACCGGGGAAATCCATGCGGTAAAAGTTCTCGCGCCCAACTATTCACAAGAACCCCATTTTCGAGCACGTTTTGAATCTGAGATCCAAGCCCTGATTAAGCTGGACCATCCCAACATCGTGCGTTTGATCAGTTTCGGTCAAGCGTCCGGTAATATGTTCTTCGCGATGGAGATGGTCGACGGGATGAGCCTGTTCGAGGTTCAACGCAGCGGTCACCGTTTTACCCCCCCACAGTGTTTGGCCATCGCCAAAGACGTTTGCAAAGGACTCAAGCACGCCCATGACAGGGGCATCATCCATCGCGACCTCAAACCCGGCAACTTGATGATGACCAAAGAGCGTGTGGTCAAACTCACCGATTTTGGAATCGCGAAAAGCTATGGTTCTTCGCAAAATACGGGCAACAACATTTTGGGCACGATGGATTTCATGAGCCCCGAACAGGCCAAAGGCGAACCGGTGACGGCCAAAAGTGATATCTATAGTTTGGGTACGGTGATATTCACGTTGCTTGCCGGCAAGCCCCCCTTTACCGCCAATTCGATCGAAGAATCGTTTCGAAATCTCACACGCGTTGCCGCTCCCTACGTCAGTTCGGTAGTGCCCGAGGTGCCCCATGAAGTCGACCACCTCATTCGCCGCATGATGGAAAAGAAGCCTGAAAAACGATTGGCCACCGCCCAAGCGACGTTACATCAAATCAACCAAGCCCAGCAACAATTAAAAAACTACAGCGAAGCCAAAACCGCTCAACACCCTCCGCTGGCCCCCGACAGCGGTTCCACATCGCCGGCCACTCAAGGCAATCGAAACAGTCGTTCCCAAACCAAATCAACCCAGCATCGACCGTCTAAGTCACCCAAGGTGCCCGGCATTTCCGAACCTCAGCCTCCGAATTCAGCCGGTGAAAAGACCTGCAAAGTCCCGAATGCCGCCGATAAAACGCAGCGGCTTAGCCTGCCAAAAACATCTTTCATCAAATCCAAATCCGGTGAATCGGGAGCCCATGAAGATGCTTTTGGATTCGAAACCACCGACAAAGAACCCGCACCGACCGAAATAGATTATTTCAACACCGTAACCGACGAAGAGCGCGAAACCATCACCCAACAACCGGACCTGCATCGCTCGCAAGGCGCACTGGGACTTGGGGTGGGGTTGCTGGGGGTGATCGTCGTGGCGGCGGTGGGAACGTGGTTCGCCACACGCAGTCCCACAGCCGACGAACTGTTCGCACAAATCCAGCAACACCGCACTCAACCGCACCATGTGATCCAACAAACCCAACAGTTCATCGCCCTCTACCCCGATGATGAACGATTTAAGGAAGTCGTGGCGATCGACCGGGTTGGCAATTCCATTGATTTCTATCACGATCTGGTGAATAAACTTTCGGTCCGGGCACGCATACCGGGCGAATCGCGCATGACCGAAATTGAAGATCAATTCCACGATATCGTTCGACTGGCTGATGACGACATGAAAGCGGCGGACGCAAAAATGGCCGCGTTTATCATCGTTCACGGCGGAAACGAAAACCTCGACCCGCGCGACAAAGACTGCGTGTTGGCGGCTCAAGGATTCCGTTTAAAGCAATCCACCAGCGACGACACGGGCATTGAACAGCGCGTCGCCAACATAAACGCCGCCGTTGAAAGAGCCCAACAGATGGCCCACCCTTTGGAGGCAATGAAGTTGTACCGCTCTTTGATTCGTCTGCACGAAACTGAAAACTGGGGCGGCCAAGAATCGCTGCGGGTAGAACTGTTGTCCAACATCCGGCAACACGTAAATGCAATTGAAGTGGAACAAAAAGCTGTAGAAGCAAAAGAGAAATAACGACACCGCCCAAGATCGCAGTGGATGTTTTGGCAATTCCCCAGCATTGCCAAATTCCTTGCCGAGAGGCTAATGGTAACCACCGTACGGAGAACCTGTCGCCTGAGAAAACCTCAGCACAGCCCACACGCCAACCCCAACGCTATTGGCAAACAGATGCCGCTGGTAATAACGCAAGCCCCGCCATTGGCCTGAATCTCCTTCCGCTGATCGAAAGAACAGGGCGCAAACACAGAACGCCGCCAAGACCGCCGATTGCAAACGCGATCGAAAAAAAGCTCCCACCACACCACGCCAATGCGATCAAAAAACTTGGAATTGCCACATGCCCGATCCGCGAAACGGGAGGGTAACGATCGGTGAAATAAACCGACGTCCACAGCACACGCACAATCGCTTAAACGGTGACCGCGAATAACAACGCGAGGATCAAAACCAAACCGCTCCAGCGGCTTTTTCGCCAACGGGTTGGTGAAACAGACCGTTGATCGTCCGCCCGATTGTTGATCGCCTCAAACCGGTTCTGACAAAAGGCGAT
>CALDYR010000103.1 GCA_937944405.1 uncultured Pirellulaceae bacterium | reverse complement strand
CTGGGAGGACGCTCATCCCGATCATTTGGCCGCGACGGAACTTGTAGAAGCCGCGCGGTTTTGGGCAAAACTTTCTAAAACCGACATGCGGGGCGCGCGGTTTCATCCTCAGCGAATCTATAATTACTACTGCGTTCACCTGAAGATGAACGCTCAACCTGCTTTCATACTCGACATCACCGACTACTGGGAGCGGAAGATCGCTGCGATTGAATGTTTCCACAGCCAGTTCATCGAAGGCCGCGCAGATGCGGACCCAAATTTTTTGCAACAATTAGAAAACGAAGCAAGTTTTTGGGGGAAATCCATCGGTGTTAAATATGGCGAACCGTTCAATTCGCGCGAGCCAATTGGTCTGACCGGTTTTGGCGAATTAATTTGAGATTTTGCGGGTCAGCGAAGAACAATAAAGCTGCAGATCGGTTAAGTTTTTAGAAGCAATAAGTAAAATCAGTTCATCTAAGGAGTGCTTTGTGTCTCAACCATTGACCAACCAAGATTCAGGCGAAAACAAGTCTCGGCGGGATTTTCTCAAGACTGGTTCTGCTGTGGCCGCGACTGCGGCGGCTGCCGGTGCCCTAGCAGCACCGAAATTGACTCTGGCCAAGTCCGCTCATGTTGCCGGTTCTGACACCGTGAAAATCGGTTTGGTAGGCTGCGGTGGTCGTGGCGCCGGTGCTGCAATCCAAGCGATGAACACCACCAGTGGGAACGTTGAGTTGGTGGCAATGGGTGACGTGTTCGCCGACCGGATGCAATCGACGCTGGAACAGGCAAAAACGGAACACGGTGAAAAAGTCCGGGTCAATGAAGACACCTCTTACATCGGACTGGACGCTTATAAATCGGTAATGGATTCCGATGCAGACCTTGTTATTTTGGCGACACCGCCGGGGTTCCGCCCGATGCACTTCGCGGCCGCTATTGAAGCCGGCAAACACGTGTTCATGGAAAAACCAGTGGCTGTCGACGCGCCTGGAATTCGCAAAGTTTTGAAATACGGCAAGATCGCAAGCGAAAAAAATCTGTTGGTCCAAGTCGGATTACAGCGCCGGCACGAAAGGGCCTATCGAGAGACGATTGACGAACTTCAAAACGGAATTATCGGCGATCTGATGTACAGTCGCGTCTATTGGAATAGCAACGGCGTTTGGGAACGGCCGCGTAAACCCGGGGACTCCGAACTTACCTACCAGATGCGCAATTGGTATTACTTTAATTGGTTATGCGGCGACCATATTGTTGAACAGCACATCCATAATTTAGACGTAATCAACTGGTTGATGAACGACTATCCCCAAACGGCTCAAGGCCAAGGCGGTCGGTTGCTACGTAACGGCGTTGATCATGGTCAAATTTTCGACCACCACTTTGTTGAATACACATATGCAAACGGACATAAGATGTTCAGCCAATGCCGGCACATGCCGCAATGCTTCAAAAACGTTTCGGAACACGTCGTTGGAACCAAGGGTTACGCCAATATCAGCTCGGGTACGATCTACTCTGCCGACGGCAATGAGATTTTCAAATGTGGCGAAGGCCCGGGGCAGCGTCTAGGCCATCAGCAAGAACACCATGACCTCTTTGCCAACCTTTCGCAGGGTATTCTGCCGAACGAAGCTGAGTACGGCGCCAAAAGTACCATGACCGCGATCTTCGGAAGACTTGCGACCTACAGTGGAGTTGAGCTGGATTGGGAATCGGCGATCAATTCCAACGTCACGCTGGCGAAAAACTTAGAGGAACTAGAAAACCTGCAAAGTGAAGCGCCGATCCAACCAGACAAAGACGGAAAATACCCGGTCGCGCGGCCCGGTATCGGTGTCGAAGAAATCATTGACTGGGAAATGAAAAAGTCCGCCCCAATGAAAACCAAAAAGAAAAAGAGAAAGCCAAAAAGTAAGAAGGAAAAGTAAATGCAGTCCTGCTCTCGGCGGTGATTGAAAAGCGCTGTTCAGAAGACTGATTTTACTAATGTCATTTGTTGAAAGGCACGCCGCAAAAAGGGCGTGCCTATTTTTTTATATCGGCCGTCAACAGACCATCGGGGGCTAGAAGTCCAATGTCCAGTCCCCGTCTCGGCTACTCAATGCGCTGCCATTAGCCGCTGCCACCCACCGGTCAAAATCCAAAATCGCTAATACGAATTCAAAGCCAACGCCACAGACATTTCAACGGCCTAATCCATTTAACGGCCTAATCCATTCAACAGCCTAATCCAGAAACAACACCTTTTGTCCCAGCACAGCGGCTGGACTGTCGTCCAGTCGCGTCGCTTAAAATCAATGACGCGATTTGGACCGGTTTTGTCACTGCGTATTACTCGACACGACTCTAGGCCACTTTGTTTTGTTCTGTGGCCGATGCTGGCTTCGCTATTTTGGATTGATCAGCCATTTTTTCGATTTCCAGACGGCTATGGACGTAGAACGCTTCGTCTTCGTAGTCTTGAATTAAAACCACGCTACTAGGATGGAGCATCCTTGGCAGAAACATTTGTGTAGTTTCGAATTCAAGGTCGTCGAAACCGGCGGATATAATAACCATGTCGGTGCGCACGTGAGCATTGGCGATACGGGGTAACGCAGATCCTAAGTTGCCCGGCACCAATTGCGTCTTGGCGTCCAGTCCGTTCAGTTCACGATGCATCTCGATCAGCTTCAACGGCGGGGTGTCCGCGTCCCGCGCGTCAAACAGATCGATTCCGGTGTACTTGATTTTGTCGTCAGGACTAAATTTCTGAGCGACGCTAATCATGTTGCTGCAGCGCGTGCCGTCGCCTAAACCAATTTCAACGATCGAACGGATTTGACGGCGTTTTATGAGCTTATAGATAAGACGATCAGGCGCAGGCTTGTTCAACCAAGTCAGCTGGAAAAACTTGAACGCGGAAATTGGTTTCACAAAACTAGCCCTCAGCAACGTTTACGATGGTGATCCTAAGAAATCTATCACTTCAATCGGTTGGCGAGCGTACAAAATCCAACCTCACGGTGATAGCTACTCAAGGCTTCTGTCGTCCACCAAAGGCTCATGTCGCTGTGCAACCGGCACAATCGTTAAAGTTGGCCGATTGACGGCTCTGGGCAAATTTTCAATCAGAATTTGAACCCGACCGTCCCAGTAAAACGTACAGTTCTCGGCAACAGTACCCCTGTTTTGCTTGGCCTCTTTGACCGTGCTGGCGAATGTTTGTTTCGTCGACGCGTTGTTTTCGGCAACAAACGTTCGCTGGAATCGTGGTGACCGTGCAAACAATTGCTCCCCGCGCCTACAAGGGATCTATGGCGTTTGAATTGACCATGATGGTTCGGCTTGCGCGTCAGCGCGTCATGCAAGCCGCCTGATTACGCGCGACAAAGCAATACGATGTCACGATCCCACACCCAGAATCGTCTATCGCGGTTACGCCGGTTCGAAGAATTTGAAAAACGCTTAGTCATGTCCGCACAGGCGGTGGCCAGCGTACTGCCCGATTTCGACAGCGCGTCTTCGACCGATCAGGCGTTCGATCAAGTCGAAGTTTCCACTTTCGCTCAATCGCAGTCACAGGCCCCCGCCCCAACGGCCACCGGTGCCGCCGCCGCGATCGGTGACAGCTATGGGCTTGACGGAACCGGACAGACAATTGCGGTGATTGACACCGGAATCGCGTTTGACCACCTCGCCTTGGGCGGAGGATTTGGCGAAGGCTATCGCGTGGTTGGTGGTTATGACTTCGCCGAAAATGATGACAATCCGTACGACGATGGCCCGGTAGGATTTCACGGTACCCACGTTGCGGGAATTATCGGAAGCAGCGATTCGAGATTTCGCGGCGTTGCATCTGGGGCGGATTTGGTTGCCCTGCGGGTGTTCGACGACACCGGCACAACGCGTCTGGAATGGATCGAACAGTCCTTGCAGTGGGTATATGACAACCTAGACACGTTCGAGAATCCTATTACAACGGTAAATTTGTCTTTGGGAACATCACCGGACGAGATGTTTGTTGAAGTGCTCAATGATGAACTTCAGCTTTTAGAAGAGGCTGGCGTGTTCATCAGCGTCGCGGCGGGAAATTCGTTCTCTGAAGCCGGCCCAGATCAATTGGCGTATCCCGCCAGCAGCGAATTTGTCGTTCCCGTCGGCAGCCACAACGGTGAAGGCCAATTGAGCGACTTCAGCCAGCGCGCGTCGCACGTGTTGACCGCGCCTGGGCAAAACATCACCAGCACCGTTCCTGACCATCTGTTTTTCGGTTCGCGCACGGATTCGTTTTTGGGAACCAGCGGCACCAGTCAAGCCGCTCCTTACGTGGCGGCGGCAAGTGCGTTGTTGCGTCAAGCGAATGAAATTGCGGGCGTCACCGACATCGACCAAGACTTACTTTACAGTCAATTCATCGCCACCGCAGACACTATCTACGATGCCGCTACGAACCAGAACTACTCCAAGATCAATCTTGCCGCTGCCATCGAATCGGTCCTCGGGGACCCAACAGAAGCGGCCACCGAAGAAGACGCCTCGACAGCGGAACAAGCCGACGGTTCGGCCGGGCCGACAATCCGACCTCAGCCCAACCAATTCGCCAACGCTGTCCCTTCGTTCGAACTAAATCAAGGACATTTGCAGATTTTAGGCACTTCGGCCGACGACCAAGTCGATGTTATCGCCGATGGCAATGGGAAATTGTCGGTTTCAATTAACGGAACCAGTCGCCAGTTCAACATTCGTGATATCGATTCGATCGTCTTCAACGGTCGACAAGGAGACGACGCAATCGAAGTCGATCTCTCTGGCACCGACGACCAAGTCATGCTGATGCAGAATCGAATCGAAATCAGAAATCAACAGTTTTCGCTGATCGCACATGGAATTGAAGATGCGGTGGTGAACAATGGCCAAGGCAATGACCGGGTATTTGTTGAAGGCTCGCGATTCGACGACGTTGTCAAAGCCAGCGGAACCTCAATCCTGTTTTCCAACGAACAGTTTGCCGCCAGCGGCGGCGCGTTTCGTTCAGCGATTGCCGTCGGGGAAGCAGGCAGCGACCAGATCGATTTTCAGGGAAGCGCAGGCGAAGATCGTTTTGCTCACAGCGAGGGCCGGAGTTTTTTCCGATCGCAGCAACTTGAATTCATTGCCAAGGGGTTTGAAAACGTCACCGCCAATGGTAACGGCGGAACCGACGTGGCTAATTTAATTGGGACCTCCGCAGCGGACGTATTTAATGTCGATCAAGATTCGGCGGAGGTTACCGGTGGGGACTCTGATGCGTCAATTGATCAATTTCAACGCATCAACATCATCAACACGGAGTCTGGAGACCGGGTGACGTTAGCCGGATCTGATGGCGACGACCGATTGCACTCGCGCGACAATTCGGCGTCATTGGTCGGCGAAAACTTTTCCAACTACGTCAGCAATATCAGCTCATTAACGGTCACCGAATCAGGCGGGAATGACGCGGCGTATCTTTCTGGAACCGCTGGCGATGATCGCATCTCGCACCGTGAAAATATAACATCGTTGGAAAATGAGAACGGAATCATTTCGATTCAAGGGTACGATCTGGTTGTCGGTCGTTCCACCGGTGGCAACGACACCGCAGAGTTTACCGGAACCGAACAGCGCGAAACGTTTTTCGCCAACACAAATACGGTGCAGTCAACCGCGCGGTCGGGAGACCGGGTGCGCGTGATTGGTTTTGGCGAAACCAGCATCGACGGCGGTGGCGGAAACGATGCGATAACATTCCGCGGCAGTGCGTTAGATGAATCATTGCGAGTCAACTTAGATTCGGTTGAATTCGAAACAACCCTGCAGATGTTGCGACTGACGAATGTTGAAAACAGCGCATTTACCGGCGGCGGTGGCCACGATCGGGTTGAACTGAATGACGTCGACCACCTCGATCTGCTGAGCTCGATCGGAGAAACCGCGACTGCGGTACTTCGTCGTCATAGCACTTCATTCAGCGACGTGGACGAAGTCGAAGCCCACGCCGTGGACCGTGCGATCGCGGCATACGATCTAGAGTCGGTTGACTTCGAATACAATCTCAACGGCACTTGGCTAAACAAGGACCAACCCCAACGGTAGCTCAACGGCGAATGAACGCGATTGGAATCAGGTTGTTGCCGATCGGGAGCAACGAAATCCTCCGTAGCCCGATCTGGGCAAGGATCTTAGGCTTTAACCATAGTTTAGTGACAAGCTTCGAAACCGTAATAGGATTTGCCAGAACTTCCAACGCTGTCTTTGTGGGAACCCGGGAGAATCCCACGACCTTCACTGGAAAATGCAGGCTTTGGCCGCACGCGATGCCATTAAGTTCCGGGAAGAACCAATAAAAAAGACTGGTCGATGGTAGCCAGTCTTTTATAAAAATTAAATTGTCATAGACAACGCACTGTCAATACAACCGTTTGCTTGTTTGGAACTTGGAGGGTAAGACGCTAACGCCTTAAATTACTTCCACCTTGCTCTTCTTCTTCCGGCGAACGTATAGGAATCCGCCGATGCTGGCAACTGCCATCAATCCGAAAGTACCGGGTTCCGGAACGGCGGACGCTTCGGCGATGATGAGGTTTGCACTTGCAAATGAACCAACATCGTTGGCGTCATTGTCAGTCAATCGCAGCGTCCACACGCCGGCCGAGTTCAACCCACCGAAGATGGCGGCTAATGATGATTGGCTGGGAGTACCGGGGATGGTATTGTTGTCAAATCCCAAGCTGTTGACGTTCGCGTACTGTCCGGGGCTGATTACGAATCCATTATCGATAGTCGTTTGGGTTCCGTTGCCAGATGAACCTTGTGCGGATTCTTCCCAGAGACTGGCTCCGGTGGAAGCGAATACGTAATCCCCATCAAAGTTCGAGGAATCACCGTCGCCCGGGAAACTACCTCTTCCCACGCGGTTGAACAAGGTTGCGACCGTATCGTTTCCGGCGCTGTCCGTGTGCGTGATGGTCGCGATCAAATCGCCAACCCACGTATGCGTGAGTCCGTTGATCTGAACCGCGAGGTCGCCGATCGTAAGGCCATCGCTTGCGGTGATCGTCGTTGTGCTGGTTAAGGTACCGGGGAGATTGGTGGGGGTATTAAAGTCTGGAATAGCGCCGCCGACAAAGTTTTGTGCGGTTGCATTAGGTGCGGCAATGGCCAGCGTCGTAAGAATAATTGCGCCAGTACGCAGCAATCTTGAAAACATAGTCAATCCTTTATTTATCTTGGTGTGATTGCTCGTGAGCAGGATGTCCAACTCCTGCTGAAAACTCAGCCATGAGGATAGAAGGTACGCAACCGGTGACAAGGCGAGCAATAGCATTTGTTAGTGCCAGCTACCTAAGCTACTTGCATTGCCATGGCGACTTAGACTGCGCAAGCCTTTACAGATGGTGGAGTTGCGGAGATAGCTAATGCACCAATCGGCATTTGTCACGATTAGAAATAACTGAAAATTCCTCAAAATCCTAATTAAGGACAATCGCGTTTTTGTATCAGTGGAATTGGCGAAGGATAAAAACGATCGATCGGCGGCTCATCTTGGATTCACTTGAATACGACCGTCGCGATTTGACCGGTCGCGGAGAAACTGGTTTTGATCACCGAATTTTGTTTCAGGGCTTCGGTTTGTTGGATGATGTTGACCGGGCAATCGGGGTCGGGAGTGTCATAATTGATTGTCGGCGGGATCTTCTGATGCTGGAGTGCGAGCAGGCCGCCAATCATTTCAACAACCGACGTCCCCGGTCCTAGATTACCAAAATTGCTTTTATGAGCGGTTACGGGCACGTCTCCGAACAAGTTGCGGATAGCCTGAGCCTCACAGCGATCGCTCAGGATTTCTCCGCTGGCGCTGGCGTTTACCAGCCCGATTTGTTCCGGTTCTATACCGGCCTTTTTTGTGGCGATGCGTAGGCTGGATTCAATTCCGGCGACGCGATCATTTGAATCCGGCGAACAAAATAACCGCGACGATCCAGCTAATTGAGCCAATGGCGTGGCGCCGCGCGCGGTGGCGTGCTGAAGACTTTCCAGCACAACAACGCCAGCACCTTCGCCGACGACCATTCCGTCTCTGTTTTTGTCGAAGGGCCGCGAAGCGGTAGTTGCGTCTCGCATCGATCGGCTTAGTAAGTCGGTTCCCCGATACAGCATCGCGGTGAGCGCCATCTGTGAACCGGTGCCTCCGGCGATGACAACATCAGCGGCACCACGGGTGATCAGTGACGCCGCTTCGATCACGGCCAACAATCCCGAAGCGGCGCCTTGACAGATAGAATTGCTCGGGCCACGTGCATTAACGGCGATTGAAATATGCGACGCGGCCATGTTCGGTAGATACTTCAACATCCACAGCGGTTGAATCTCGCGCATCGCGAATTCGCCCCAGCGATCGTGCTGGTAGTCTTGGTTAACGATACAGCTTCTGAAAACCCTCGCCACTTCATGCGGATCGGCAAAAAATGTTTCCGTTCCAAACACCGTGCCGACTCTGTCTGGAGAAATATGAAACTGCCCTTCGATCGGTTCATCGGCAATCAAATCCGACAACCCGGCCTGTTCGGCCGCCATTGCAGCCGCAGCACATCCGAACATGATTGGTTCGCACATGATCTTCAGGGCTTTTCGGGGTTTGACGAATTGCTTGGGGTCGAATCCGGTCACCGGCGCCGCGATCCGCATCGGAAGTTCGGAATCAGCAAATTCGTCACGCACCGATACGCCGCTGCGGCCAGCAAATAACGAAGCGATATATTCTTCGGTTCCGATTCCAATCGGGCTGACGACGCCCATCCCGGTGACTACAACTTTATGGTCGGATTTCATGAAAGTGGGCTGCTGAGTTTTAGAAAACAAGAAATAAAAGGGGGGGCAAAACGATCACTCGCGCCGCCGCTGACCGCTGCGGTTTTGGAAGCGTCGCGGTTTTAGGATTGCTACGATCGGTCAGACGGAATCTGCGGCCCCATCATAGTCATAGATGCGATACGTTTTGGATTTTTCGGCGCCTCCGCGTTCGAGAGTGCCGCGCGACAACTTATTAGACTCCAACACCCAAGAAAACTCGCCCGTTTCAATCCCCCATGCCTTGCATTCAGGCACCAGGCGGGCCATCAGAACGACCCCTAATCCCCAACGCTGGTATTCTGGCAACACGTTGGTGCTCAGCAGGCGGACTCGTTTGAGCTTTCGCCGATTCCAAAGTAATCGAAAAATACCAAAAGGAAAAAGCTTGCCGTCAATCTTTTTTATCAACGGATTATAATCCAGCAAACCAAAAACGGCTCCGACGACTTTCCCGTCGACTTCCGCCATGGTGGTCATTTCCGGAACGATCAAATGCTTCAGCCCTCCGGCGGTCTCCTGAAGTTCACCTGGCGATAGCGGTGTAAATCCCCATTGTCCTTGGACGGCGCGATTGTAGATATACAGGAAACTTTCGATGTCTTTGGCGAAAGATTTTTTGTTCACCGGCCGGACTTTAATGTTGAAACGCTTCGTTGCATCGTTGACGATCCGCAGCATTTTGGGGTCGAGACTGTCCAATTGTTCCATCCGACCAACATAGGCGAACATGTCTTGCGATTTGACAAATCCATTTTGTTCGACCAACCGCCCATAGAAGGGTTTGTTGTAGGTCATCATAAACGTCGGCATCTCTTCAAAACCGTCAACGAGCATGCCCCACTCGTAGTTCTGGGACGGATTGGCCGGGCCGCGCAATTGAGTAATCCCCTTCTGAGCAAACCACTCCTTGACCGTGTCAAACAATGCTTTGGCGACCGCTTCATCATCGATCGATTCAAAGAACCCGAACATACCGCGTTGTTCTTTATGGTGCTGGTTGTGAAAACCGTCGACGATGGCGGCGATGCGGCCAACGACTTTACGATCCCGATACGCCAAAAAGGTCTGAATCTCACTTTTTTGGTAAAAGGCGTGCGGGCGATAATTTAACAGCCCTTTAATTTCGCTGCGAATCGGCGGAACCCAATAGGGATCGCCTCGATAATGATTCCAAGCGAACCCAATGAATGCTTTTTGATCGGCTTTGGATGCCACTGCGGCGACGGAAACGGAAGCGGGCATGAATGTGCGATTTTTGGGGACTGGGTTGAATTTCGAGCCTCCTTTATACTCTATCGCGTTCGTAAAATCTTCCTCCGTCCCCACCAGCCTTTGGTAAATCTCACGAGCGTTTTTTTATGCGTGTCTTGGTAACAGGAGCCACTGGATTCCTCGGCAATAACATCGTCCGAGCTTTACTTGGTGATGGTCATTCGGTCACCGCGGCCAAACGTATTTCGTCCGACCCCCGCACTTTGGATGGATTACAGGTCCAAACGGTCGATGCAAATTTGACAGAGCTTTCACAAATCGGCTCCGTTGTCGGCGACGTAGATCTGGTCATTCACGCCGCCGCGCTGATTCAATTAGGATGGTCGCGGTTGTCCCAAAGCCGAACCGTTAACGTGCAAGGCACTCGTACCATCGCCCAAGCCTGCCGCCGTCACGGTGTTCGCATGTTGCACATCAGCACCGTGGATGCGTTGGCAGCGTCGGACGGGATAACGCCGGTCAACGAAACCCAACTGGAACCAGCCAAACCGGAGTGTTCGTATGTGATCTCCAAAAGAGAAGCCGAAGACGTGTTTCTCGACGAAGTCGCAAACGGGCTCGATGGAGTCATCTTATCGCCGGGTTTTATGGTCGGGCCCTACGACTGGCGTCCTTCGTCAGGAGAAATGATGTTGGCGATTAACAAACAGTGGGTTCCTTTCGCCCCCGCCGGTGGCAGCAGCGTGGCAGACGTGCGAGATGTCGCGGCGGGAGTAATTGCGGCAATCGAACACGGGCGATGCGGGGAACGCTATATCTTGGGCGGCGAAAACATCAGCTATCTCGATCTCTGGCAGCAAATGGCGACGGTCATGGATCGCCCGAAACCAAAATCAGTGCTGCCCGATTGGTTGGCCCATACGGCCGGATGCTGCGGAGATTTAGTCAGTAAACTGACTAAGAACGAACCCCAGATAAATTCCGCCGCGACTTCGATGGGGCAAATGTTTCACTGGTATGACTCTTCCAAGGCCAAAAATGAATTGGGGTACCAACCACAGCCGATAAAAACTGCGGTCGAAGATGCGTGGCAATGGTTTCAACTGCATGGCTACGACCGACGCCGTTAACCCCGTCTGCACCAGACGGTAGGACCAACCGGTTTCTTACTCGCCGCGTGAAAGCGTTATCCTACCGATCTGCAACGTGACTGGTAGTGCGCTAAAATTGACACCAATCAGGGTGGCCTGCCAATCAGCGTTTCTCAAGCTCGGACGTGGAATTGGGCCGCACTTCCTTCAGCCGATCGGTTGAAATAGCTTTTGCCCAATCGCGATGCCGAACACGATCGCCAATAGCCCGACGACTAAATTGGCCGCGATGTTAACAGCCGCGATCCAGACCGCGCCGGATTGAGCGTGGTTAATGGTTTCGGCACCGAAGGTAGAAAACGTCGTCAGCGCTCCCAAGAACCCGACACCAAAACTCAATCGCAGGGTGTCGCTGGATTGAGATTTTCCGCTGCCGATGAGGACGCCAATTAAAAAACATCCCGCGACGTTGGCGATCAACGTCGCCAATGGAAAGGAAGCTGCCCAAGGAAAACGGGTCAATTGAGCGATGCCGTAGCGGCAAATCGCGCCTGCAAACCCGCCGCATCCGACGAGCAAACAATCGGTGATATTCATGGGTATTTTAGGGTTAGTTTGGTTTTTATCAAATCGCTGTCTGGTCATCGTACCGGCAACAAAAAAACTGCACCGTGGAAGTTCACGGCACAGTTCATTTCAAGAAAAGCAACATTGGTTCGCAACTTCGCAACAGCATGTGCTGGACGGCGAAACACCCGTTTCTCGTTTAACGGAACAGGTTGAAGATTCCACCAAACTGCAGGATGCCGAACAGTGAATTGGTCGCCAGTTCGCGTTTGCGATACTCCAACACGATTAGGTCGCCCGGTTGCACGATAACCCGTTCGCTGGGATCAGCCAACGCGTATCGCAGATCGACATCGATCGCGGTTTGTTCGCAACCACACTTTCGCAGGATGGTAACTTGTGTGGCTGGCAATACGCCTTGGGAACCGCGCCCCGTGATCGCTCCAGCGGTAGCAGTGCCCGAACCACCAGCAATCGATATCGCTTCGAGAACGTCAATTTTGTAATCGCGTGGCAATGGGAATCGCCCTCCGGGCAACAAACCACCAGTGTAAAACACATCTTGGTCGCGCCCTTCGATGTACACCACGTCGCCATCGTAAAGCGTGATGTCCGCTTCAGAGAAGTCCGGGAAATTACCGTGTTCAGCTTCGATAGGAATTCGAATGATGTTCGCACTGCTTCGATTCGGATTTTGAGCACCATCTACCGGAGCACCAATTTCTTGAACCAGTGAATTGACGTCTCGGTTTTGCCCGCCACGGAAAATCACAATCTCGTTTTTCGCCCGTTCGCTGGGCATACCACCAGATTCACTTAAAGCATGCAGTACGTCGTTTTCCGTCGCCGGGAGGTCCAGAGAAAACGTTTCTGATTGAACCGAATCACCAATGAAAGTCTCGTTGGCACGGATCGTATTACCGCCCCGATCAGACTGAACGTCTTCGCGAATCACCAGAACGTTATAGGTACGGCGTCTCATCAGCGTGACGATGATCTTTTCACTGCCTTCAAGCAGGATTTCTTTTTCCTTGGTGTAGGCGTTGACGATGCGACGTTCGGCTTCGGCCAACGTTAAACCCGAAACGCGAATCGGTGATATCAAGGGCAACGAGATATACCCGTCGTCACGAACCGGAACCGGATAGCCCAATCCTGGTTGTGCGCCGGGATCGTCGGGAAAGTTAACCGGCGGCGGAACGTCTTTGTCGCCAGTGATGCCTTGGATATAAATCCCCAACGTGTCGCCTCGACCCAAAGTGTACTCTTGAGGCGGAGTTTGGCGTAACGCGAGAAAGTTAATCTGCTGGGTGTTGTCTGGTTTACAGCAACTGGCGTTGAGCACATCTTGTGCAGCTACAAGGTCTTTCGGAGCATAGCTCCGACAGCCCGTAGTTGCCAGCGATACGCAGACGCCGATCGCCACGAGGAGTTTTGCGGTTGTTAGGTTAGACCACATGGTCGGGATCTCCAAAAAATCGATTATGTCGCTTGTTATCTTGACGAGGGTTTTTACCCTTACGACAGTCATTCGGATTGCGCGTTGATCCGTTGTTAGCGATTATCCATGTGTTATCGTTGTTCCGTTGGCGGCGAGTTTGCCGATTGACGAACCGTTGATGAAAATAACAATTCACCAGCGCTAATCGATCCCAACGGTGGTAAAGCGTTCGGGTAATGCCGGTTCGCCGGTCACACCAAGCCCGCATTGCAAAGATCTGCCAGCACCGTGCTGGCGCCCCATTGGATGGCCAGGCCCCACGTAGCGTTTAATCAATTTGCTTCTGAACCAACGCTGATCGTTAAAGTCACGCTAATCCAAACGACCGGGATGATGTCCCGTCTATTCGACGGATTATTCCAAATGTACCTGTTCTAATTGTGCTAGGGATTCGATCAATAGCAGGAA
>CALDYR010000102.1 GCA_937944405.1 uncultured Pirellulaceae bacterium | reverse complement strand
AGTCAACACAATCGAATCGTTGCGATCTTTGGATCTTGCTGGCGTAGAAATCGGAGGCCACACACGGACACATCCAGATTTGGGGAAAATCACCGATCCTCTTGTTTTGGCCGATGAAGTGATTATCGCTTCGCACGAACTGTCGGAATTTATCGGTCGAAAGATCCGTTACTTTGCCTTCCCTTTTGGGCAATACAATAACTTAAATTCAACCGTCTTCAAAATGCTGAAGGAACATGGATTCCTCGGCGCGTGCTCAGCCTACGGTGGTTGGAACAGTATTGGCGAAGATGCTTTTCACATTGAACGAATTCATGGCGATCCAAGTCTCGAACGTATTAAGAACTGGCTGTCGTACGATCCGCGCGTCCAACACGTGCGGTCGTACAACTACAACCGCGCTCGTGATGCCGTTAGTTTGCCAACGGGCAGTGTCGCAGAGATCTTTGAAGGGATCGACTCACCTATCACCGCTCCGGCGAGTTTAATCACCGATCTAGATACTCAAATTACTTCCCCGGACGTGACAACTTAGTTCGGAATTTTCTTAACCGAAACGTCCGCCGTTTAACGGAGATTTCCTCTTGAATTCTAATCGCCCCCTCCGCGTAATGTTTCTGATCACCAGCATGCCCGTGGGTGGCGCTGAAACCTTGTTGGTGAATATGATGCGGCGCTTCGATCCCGCGCGAATCACGCCAATGATTGGCTGCCTTAAAGAAAAAGGTGTCTTGGGCGAAGAATTATCGGACGAATTCCCCGTCTTTGAAAACCTGATCCATCACAAATACGATGTAGGGGTGGCGGTGCGGTTACGAAAGTTGTTTCAAGATCAGAAGCTCGACGGTGTGATCACCGTTGGTGCCGGTGATAAAATGTTCTGGGGACGCCTGGGAGCCAAGAGCGCACGTCTTCCCGTGATTCTTTCGGCACTCCATTCCACTGGATGGCCTGACGGTGTTGGGCGGCTCAACAGAATGCTGACCGGTATCACTGATGGTTTCATTGCCTGTGCCGATTCTCACGCCGAGTACTTGGTCAACAATGAAAAATTTCCCCAGCGCAAGGTGTTCATGATTCCCAATGGGATCGACACCAATCGGTTCGTTGAAGATAAGGTTGCGCGCAAGGCGTGGAGAGATAAACTTTCCATTGCCCACGACGCTCCGGTGGTCGGTATCGTTGCTGCGTTGCGGAGTGAAAAAAATCACGATCTATTTCTCGAAGCCGCACGGCGCACGCTTGAATCGTTGCCAGAGGCGCGTTTTGTCATCGCCGGTGATGGACCTGAACGGCAACGATTGGAAGCATTGGCGGTAGAAAAGCAAGTCGATCAACAAGTTTACTTCGTCGGATCGACGCCGGATATTCCGGGGGTATTGTCAATGATGGACGTCTTTTCCTTGACTTCGCACAACGAAGCAAAACCTGTGTCGATCCTCGAAGCGCTCAGTTGCGAGCGCCCTGTCGCCGCTACCGCCGTTGGTTCGGTGAATGAATCGGTGCTTGAGGGGGTTACGGGATTCTTAGTCGACGCTGGAGACGACCAAGCGATGGCGGGGCGCTGGGTAGAACTTCTGTCGGATAAAACATCGCGCCAGAAAATGGGATCTGCCGGTCGCAATCATGTGATCGAGAACAGTTCGCTCGACAGCATGACAACCGGATATATGGAATTAGTCGAATCCATCTTTCGTGGCAATGCTGGCAGCACAACACAGCGCGATCGCGGCACCGTTAGTGTGTGAATCCGACTTCCCGACAAGTTCCACATGTTCTAACGACTGCTACTGCGCCGGTCTGGTTCTGCGACGTAAACGGCCAGCGATTTGTACGGCAGTGTATGGCTGCCCGAAGCCGCTAAACCGGGGCCGTCGAGATCGGGATAGATATCCTTGGGTGGCTCTAAAGACGTGTCGATGAACAACCGCCATTCTTTCGATTTGGCAATCGTGGGGATCATGAACCGGCATCCCATGTGGCTGGAATTAAATAATAACAGCACGTCACGTCCAGCGCGTTTGGGATCTTCTTCTTTGGGGGGCGCTGATAGAAGGCAAATAATTGGTAGTTCACCCGAATGCCAATCCACCGCAACACCCAGCGGGCTGTACCAACTGACATCCAACCAGCCATCGTTGCCTTCGGGAGATCCCGAAAGGTAGCTTTGCTGACGGATGGTGGGCTGGTTTTTACGGAATTCGATCAGGTGACGGCAAAACCGAACCATTTCAGAATTGTTCTTCATTAGATCCCAGTCTAACCAACTGATCTCATTGTCCTGACAGTAGGCATTGTTATTGCCTTTTTGGGTGCGGCGGAACTCGTCACCGGCAACCAACATCGGCACGCCCTGAGACAGCATCAGTGTCGCCAACATGTTCTTGACTTGACGGGCGCGGAGGCCGTCTATGATGGGCTGATCGGTCGGGCCTTCGACGCCAAAGTTTTCACTGCGGTTGTTGTTTTCACCGTCGCGATTGTCTTCGCCATTGGCCAAGTTGTGCTTTTCGCGGTAGCTGACCAAGTCGTTGAGCGTAAACCCGTCGTGCGACGTAATGAAGTTGATGCTGCTGGTGGGCGGCCGATTGTCGTGCTGGTAAAGATCGGCGGAACCAGACAATCGCGTTGCCAAGGGGCCCCGTGTTCCACCGTCACCTCTCCAATAGCCACGGATATCATCGCGATATCGACCGTTCCACTCAGCCCAGCGATCGTCGCCGAAGGAACCGACTTGATAAGCGCCCGCCGCGTCCCAGGCTTCGGCGATGATTTTCGTATCAGCCAATAACGGATCTTCGCCGATCGCTTCTACCAATGGTGGGTTGGGGACCAAATTTCCCGAACGGTCGCGCGACAAAATTGAAGCTAAATCGAACCGGAAGCCGTCGATGTGGAAGTTGTGTACCCAATAACGCAGCGAATGGAAAATCATCTCCCGCACGATTGGATGGTTGCCGTTAACGGTGTTGCCGCAGCCGGAATAGTTTTTGTAGTACCGTTGGTCGTTCTCCAACATGTAATAGACCGAGTTCTCAAGCCCTTTGAAAGATAGAATCGGGCCTTGATCGTTGCCTTCACAAGTGTGGTTGTAGACGACGTCAAGGATCACTTCGATGCCCGCTTCGTGAAGCGCTTTGACCATCTGCTTAAATTCGACGACTTGAGCACCGGGCGTTGGATCAGCCGCGTACCCGCGATGCGGTGCAAAGAAAGCCATCGAATCGTAGCCCCAATAGTTAGGCTGTTTGAGTTTCCTGCCATCGGTAGCGTAGATCGGGAACTCATGAATCGGCATCAGTTCAACGGCCGTCACGCCCAGCGATTTCAGATAAGGGATTTTTTCGATTACCCCTAGATAGGTCCCGGGGTGCTTTACATTGCTGGTGTCGGATTTGGTAAAACCTTTAACGTGCATTTCGTAAATAATCGTTTCCGAAAGATCGCGTTTAAGGTGGCGATCCCCGGCCCAGTCGAACGTATCGTCGATGACCACGCATTTGGGCGGACGGATAATGCCATCGTCGCTGGGTTGGAAGGTGCCGGCGAGGGCTTTGGCGTAGGGGTCGATCAATCGCGCGTCTTTGTTGAACCTCATGCCGATCGCGGGATCATGCGGCCCCGAAGCCTGAAAGTGGTATAACTGGCCCGGTTTAATGTCACGAACGTAAATACTCCAAATGTCGCCCCAGCGATCTTTGCTGGGGTGGAAGTTGATACGTTCGACCGGTTCACGGTCGTTAACGTCATCGTACAGCAGCAACCGCATTTCAGTAGCGTTGCGACTGAAAACGACAAACTGAACGCCGTCATCGCGGAGCACAGCTCCGTAGGGCAAGAGATGATTAAATTGGAAGTCTGCGTGCGAATGCGTCATGTTTTCAATGTTGTAAAAACTTGCGGATATCCCGCGGAAACCGATCTTCAAGACGATATTGTCACCAGAATGTCGGTTAAATCAATCCGATTGACCGTATTGCTGGATCGCTACGTTTGACCGCAGGCAATAACTTTTACTCCGCCGCTGGCGAAAATCAGGTCGTCGCGGTAAAGTTGCACCTAGGCGGTCGTAGCGATCTTGTAGGTTGAGTTTGCAATCTGATCAATACCCATTCCCACCGATGCTGAATTTGAGCACGTCGGTCTGCCGCCGTTGAGGGTGTGATTTTGAAGATATTAACCACAGAATAAAGTGCCCTTTGGCCGCGCAGCGGTGGCGCGGGATACCGCAGTTGCCGCAATGGCTGAATGAATAAGGAAAACTCTGACGCATGACTGGCGTTTCCTATAAAGATTCCGGCGTTGATCTGGACATCTATAATGAATCGATGAAGCGGTTGCCTCGGTTGATGCACCGCACGTTTTCCCCACGCGTCCAAAAATTGGACGGTGGTTTTGCCGGGCTGTTTCAACTGGACTTCGATTGCAAGCTCTTTCGACGCAATTACGACAGTCCCGTACTGGTTGCCGGAACCGATGGTGTGGGTTCCAAACTGAAACTGGCTCAGATGCTCGGCCGTCACGACACGATTGGCATTGATCTTGTCGCGATGTGTGTCAACGATGCGATTTGCTGCGGTGCCGAACCGTTGTTCTTTTTAGATTATATCGCGATGTCTCATGACGATCCCGAAGTGCTAGAACAAATCGTGGCCGGGATCAGTGACGGCTGCCTTCAATCTGACAGCGCGTTGTTGGGCGGGGAAACGGCGATCATGCCCGACACCTACCAGCGCGGTGATTATGATCTGGCGGGGTTCTGCGTCGGCGTGGTCGAAAAGAAAAACTTGATCGACGGGAAAACCATTGCTCCAGACGACGTCGTGATTGGCATCTCCTCCAGTGGGATCCATTCCAATGGTTACTCGTTGGTTCGCAAGATCGTATTTGACGTGGCCCAGTTGGGCGTCGATGACCAGGTGGCTGAAACAGGGAAAACGGTGGCCGAAACGTTGCTGGAACCGACATTGATTTACACCAAAGCCATTCAAAATGTGTTGGCACATTACAAAGTGAAAAACGTTGTGCATGGAATCGCGCACATCACTGGCGGAGGCATGGCGGAGAATATCCAACGCATCCTGCCCGCAGGAGTTGAAGTGACCATCGACGAGACCGCTTGGGAAGTACCGCCCGTTTTTGGTTGGTTGCAAGGGTTGGGGAAAGTTGCCCCCGAGGAAATGAATCGGGTTTTCAATATGGGGATTGGCATCGTCATGGTTGTCAGCCCTTTCTACGCCGATAATATCTTGCGGATGCTTGACGGCAGCGGTTTAGATGCGCGCGTCATCGGTGTGGTGGGAGAAAGCACCGACGGAAGTAAATCGGTGACTGTAAAATGAGCCCATTTGATGGTGGGGAGGAACGCAGGAACGGCGTAAGGACCGATGAGTCCGACGGGGCCAAAGATCCCGGTGTCGACAGCGTTTATAAGTATTTGATGTACGGGTTGTCGTTGCCCGAACGTACTGTGCGTAGCACCGCGGCCATGATTGGCGGAGTGATCAATGAATCGGCGACGCTGCTGGTGCCGCAAGCCTTTCGCGACTCGACGACCTATCGGAAGTTTGTCCAGCAGATGATGGACATGGTCAACCAAGATTTCGGGGGAGTAAAAGAACATGCGACCGACGTAAAGCCCCAGTCGGTGCAGGTCGAAAACTACGTCGCACAGAAAACGGTCGGCACATTTCTAGATTTGGCGGGCATGGCGACGCTGCATTTGTCGCCTATCACGTTGCTGGCGATCACCAGCGATCTTGCCTACGGATCGACGACCTATCTGTCGGCTTTGGCGGAAGAGCTTAAAAAGTAAGGCGTCATCGCCGAAGATTCCACGATCGGCAGTACCGCTGAATTGTTGAACGTTATTGCCAAAGCTTCCGCCGAAACAACCGACCGGCTTGATACTCCACCGCTTTCGGTTGCCGGTTTGCAGGAAACGATCGAACAGACCCGTCTGAGATTATCGGAAATCGATCCCACGAAGGTACTTCCGCAAGCGGAGATCAAAAAACTTTGGGATGACATGCAGGGCCTGGCCGACCAGCAGCACGTGAACCTGTTTGAGGTCTCCAGCGCGATGACGATGTACTCCCTCAATCAAGTCAGCACCGCAACCAAGGGAGCGCTCACAACGATCCGCGTCACGGGCAATCTGCTGGATCAGCATATTTTCGATCACTATTGGCAAGCCGCCGCCAAGATCGGCCGCGCTGGAATTTACACCGTCGCGGCTGAATCAGGCAAACCCTATTTGGATGCACTGTGGTACAACTTCTCTTCGGATCGCCCCACCCTAACTGAGGACATCGTTTCGGGGAAAATGATCGGAAACGCTTGGGCGGGACTGCGGGAATGGTTTGGGGAAAAGGATTGAGCCCCGATTTTCACCGCCTTCAGGGGGCAATTGGCTTTCAATTTGACTTTCATTTGGGCGCTCGCGGTCCACAAAGTTCCGGGAAGAACGCATTTTTATGTTTATCCGTCAGCCGACAGGCGCACGCGTTTTAGCGGCCCCAAACGCGTGCGTCTGCAGGCTAAACGTTAAACGAAAAAATCGCGCGATTGAAACTCCGAACTGATAAATCCCGCGATCCTAAGGTACTTTCGCGTTCCATTGCTTAGTGGCATACTTCGCGCTGACCAGTTGCTGAGTGATTTCCTTGGGCCAGGTTTGAAAAATGCCTTCAGGGGACCACTGGCGTTGGAGCGCGTTACTCAAATCATCGGTACTGATGCCGATACTGCCGACGAAGTCATCGTGGGGCCGCTGCTGGCGATACGCGGGGGTGCGTTTGGGCCAATCAAGACACTTGCCTATCAGCGCGGCATCAAAACCACAGATCATCGTGCCGTGGTAGAGCATCCAATTACGCTTGCAACGGAGGCTGTTTCCGGAGACCTTGCGATGGTTGATCGTCAAATCACAAACGCCTTGAATCTGAGTTTCGATTCCCAGACTGCGGATCGCTGCCGCCATCTTTTGCATCACAAATTGATGGGCGTGATCCAACATCCGTAATTCCGGGCGGATGCGATAATCCAGCAGCACCGCGTACATTAAACAACCCGGTCCAGTCACGATCGCCGCCCCGCCCGAAACGCGTCGAAAAACGGGAATCCCATTGGCGCGACAGTAGTCGTGATTCACCTCACCCACATAAGAGGAACTGCGGCCAATGACGACAAAGGGTTCCGCCGGTTCCCATAGACGAAGCACCTCAGGGTGGTCGCCGGTTGCGTCAGCGGTTTCGATCAGGGCTTCATCGAGCGCTAGATTTTCTGCGGGGGTGGGTAAGGTCAGTTTAATCAGCTGCATGTTGGCGAATTGCGCCGGTTCCCACCGGCGGCGTTGGGTCAAATTTCTGCGCGGCTCCAGAGCAACCGGCCCGGCGCTTCCACCGGCGGGGCTAATTGAATCTATTTAGCGAAACAGGGCAAGCTATCGCCGTCGGTGCTGGCGAAAAGACGATTGCCAAATGTCTTGAGTTTGTAGTGATTATTTCGGTTGTAACGTTTGGCGTTTGCGTAGCTTAAAAAACAGCCAGTTAACTTCATTCAAACCCCGCAACGGCGGATTGATCGTTGGCCGCAACCGCTTTTTGCACATACAATACAGTTGCGCTCCGGGATGGTTCGCCAAATTATTGCTCGCGGTTATGTCTGCACCGATGCGGCCACAATCGATCGCCCGTTATTTAAGTGATATTTCAGGTATGTTTCTCCGAACTGTTTTTTTTGTTTCGTGTTTGTCCGTTGTGGGGCTGGTAGCTTTGGACGTCGAAGTCAGAGCGCAGGTTAACGAACCGATCACTTACAAAGTTTACGATCAAACTTTCTATCGCGCAGAACCGGTGAAGGCTTGGAAATGGGTGGAAGAAGAAGTGATGGAGACATCTCAACAAAGCCGTTGGGTGCAAGAATACGACACCGAGAAACTTGAGCGCAAGTCGGTGACCTATCGTCCGGTCGAAAAAACGAGCCAACGGATAGAAAAATATAATGAACTTGAACCGGTGACCGTCACCAAATACCGGGAGAAAGAGATTCAGGAAACGAGCTACGAAACGGCTGTTGAGATGCGCGATGAAACAGTGATTGTGAAAAAACCTGTTGTCGAAACGGTCATGCGCGACAAGGAGTTCACGGTGCGTGAAAAAGTGACCGAAGACTCCTTTGAATTTAAACCGATCACGACGCTCACACCGGTCGAAGTCCCGGAAACGACATTGGTTGCTTCGGACGTGATTGTGCCCAATGCGGTCAGGCCACGGCCGCGCGTCCAGTGGCTTCGTCCGGGGACTTACGTTGATCCTGCGACGGGATTTTCGGTCTACCGTCGTCGTGGTTTACACTGGACCAACACGACACCCACTGCGGCGGTTGTGCCGGCGTTGGTGCCGCAGACTTCGACTAAAATTGCCTACTTGCCCGAAACAACGATGAAGAAGGAACCGATCGAAATCAGTCGCTACGTCGACCGTGTCGAAACACGTAAGGTTCCGGTCAAAGTAGAACGAATCGAGGAGACTTATGAAACGCGCAAGGTACCCGTGGAGGTCCGCCGTCCTAAGACGACCGTGCGAGTCCAACGGACGCCCTACGAAGAAACAACCTATCGCACGATCGAAAAAGTTCGCAAAGTACCCGTCGTAGAAACGACGATGCAGAAAGTTGAAACGATCGAACCCTACCAAAGAACGACTGCCAAATGGGTGGAGAAAGTAGAAGAAGTTCAAACGCCAAAAATCGTTCGCAAGAAAATTCCCTATACGTCGACACGTAAAGTGCCCTACACGGTTCGCATGCGTGTTGCGGTTGATTGTTTTGGCAACCCGGTAGGGGATCCCGAACCCGTCGACCCACGGTGGAAAAGTTTTTTTAGCACAACCAATCGGCCCAGTGGCCAAGAACTCAACAAGATAGAGCAAGCGGATCGCGAATCCCGTCCGGCTTCCTTCAACGTCGATCCTGGGCCACCGTTGGGTCCGGAGAATCGGAAGCTGCCAACGCCAGCACCGGCTGATTTGCCGCCCGCGCTGTTAGGTTCGAAAGCCGGAAAACCGGCACTACAAGAGTCAATCTCGGTGTTGGTGCCTCAAACCAAAACGGAAATCGAAACATCGACGGCGCTCACCGCGCTCGCTGGGGCACCGTTAGAAGTCAAAACGCCGATGAAAGCGCTAAGTCCGGAACGTTCGTCGGCTGAATCTGTAGGCGCGTCGGTGAATACGCCCTTGCAGCAGTCCCTAGAGAGGCGTGAAACAGTCGAAACCTCCAGTGTGGCCCCTGTGCCTGGCGCCTCGGTGGGGGCTGGATTCGAGCGAGACTTGATTCAACCGCCTGCGGTTCCCAACATCGCGCCTCGCACATTTGACGTTCGGGGCATCGATCGTGTAGAAGAACTTCAACGGCGGAGCATCGACAGTATCTATTAACGACAGTATCTATTAACGACAGCCTCTATTAACGACAGCCTCTATCAACGGCAGCAACTATGAATCACGGTTGCACGCGCCCTCGGGGCCAATGAAAGCTGAGATATTGCGGCACGAAATGTAGCGCCCGCGCGCGGCGATTGCGTTTGCAAGCAGGTTGGTTGTGTTCCGGAGTTACTCAACCTGTTCGGCGATTTGTTGGATACCGATCGCTCCGGAGGCGTCTTTGCATTTAAGAGTAGGTTGAGCGTATCTGGCTAATTCGCGTTGTCCGGAAATTTTAAACCGATCCCCCTTTTGAAGAATCGGTAGCGGTTCGTCCATCGAACCGAACTGATAGGTGCCCGCGGCCTGGCAGGGGAACCAATGGCCTTCGCCTTTTTCGTCTTCTAAATAAAATTCGGGATAGGTGTGCCCGGGAATCCAGACCGCTCGGGCGGGAATGTTTTGAATACGGCAGATCGCGATGAACAAAGAAGAGAGTTCTTCACAGTCCCCTTTGCCACTGTCTAGCGCTTCGACACAGGAGTGGATTTGTGTGTCGAACTTATATTCAATGTTTTCGCGCACCCAAACGTAAATTGCTTTGACCTGCTCCCAAGGCGTAAGTTCAGAATTTGCGTTTTGTAGTTCTTTGGCGACCGCGATGACTTGATCGGCGCGGGTTTCGATGAAGGGGCTATCGCCTAAGTAGGATCGGAGTTTCCCGCGCGGGTTAGCGACGAACTTGAATCGTTCGGGCCTTTGAGGCGCGGCGATGCTTCGTTTGATGATGCGAAATCTGGCCGCCGCGAGGGCTTCTTCTTCGGGCTGCATGCCGTCAATTTTGAACATCATTTGGCGACCGTTGGGTTTCAATGGTACCATCCTGATTCGTCCGACACGTCCTAAACGTTCTTCTTCGATCAATTCAATTGACTGTTCGGGACATTCAATCGGGACCGGCGCGGTTGCGAAAATCCCTTTGGCAACTCCGGCGCTGGTGATCTTCATTCCAAATCGCCATACGGATTGCGATGGAGTTTCCGATTCGTTTTGAGACGCATCTTCTTGGGCAATTGCTGGCGCACATAACCACGGTAGCACTAACACAAGGAGGAACCAAAACGTCAGACGGGCTGGTGGCAATGGGAGTTTTTCAGTATTCATTTTGCATCAATTGGACAGAGGTTCACGAACGAACTGCATCAATTTGGGGGCGGTAGCGCTTTTCACTTCCCCGTAAGCGGCGACAAACTTTTTTTTGCCTTTGACACCGGGGACTCTGATGTTATCGCCCTTTTGCAAAATAACTTTGGGTTCTACGATTTTTCCAAACGCGCGGATGCCGACGACATCGCAAGGAAACCAGTGAAGTTCGCCGGCAGGATCGGCCAGCATAAATTCGGCGTATTGTGTCCCGTCCACGAAAACCATCCGCGCCGGAATTTTATTAGCGCGGCACATCGCGATGAATAACCCGACGACGTCTTCGGGGTGCCCTTCTTTTTTAGCGAAGGTGGTGACGGAACCGTAAGGATCGCCGCCACCTTGGTCGATGTTTTCACGCACCCAATCGAAAATTCGTTCGACCTTTTCCCAAGCGGTACCCTTGGTTTGGAACAGCGCTTCGGCCTGTTTGCGCAACGCGCTGTTGCGGTAACTGATGCCGGCGCTGGACGCGATATAGGTTTTGGCTAATTTTCCTTTGCTGGCCGGTGCCGAAAAAATGGTCGTGTCCGGCGGTGGGTTGACTTTGCTGGTGGTCACCATGAACGTTTGCAGGGCGACAATCTTCTTCTTGGGTTCAATCAACCGACCACGCAAAATCAAACGGTCAAGCCCATCGAGTTCGTCGATCTTTTGAACCGCAAATTCAACAGGGATTTCTTCATCGAAAGTCGTGACCGACTGTTCCGGCCATTGTTTGGGAATGGGGATGTAAGTGAAAACGTCTCTGACGGGGTTGCTTCCGGTAACTAAAACGACGCCGACTCGCCATTTTTGCTGAACCGGATCAGAAAATGTGACCCCCACGTACGGGCCTTTTGGTTGGGCCGTTTCTAAAGTCACCGATCTTTCGGCATTGGCCACCGTTGCAACACCCGGCCCTAACGCAGATCGTGCTTTGGTGCCGGAACCTGATGAAGGGCCAGTCGGTTTTGCTTCTGGTTTACCGGCCAAGGGGGGCAAGTTTCTGGAGTCGGAACCGGCGATCGTGTTTGAACCGGCCACAACTTTTGACGCCGCATCGACGGGCGTTTTCTTTGCTACTGATTTTTTTTTGGCAGCTTTATCTTGTGCGATTTTTGTTTTTTGAATCGCGCGGTTCGGCAATTTGGTCGACGTGCCTTTGCGGATCCAGAACCCGTTGTCAGCATTTGCTACTGACGCCAACGTCAAGCTGATTAAGAGGGCCATAACGCCAGTTGCGGCCAAGACGGTACGAAAATGACATTGAAACAGTCCCATGATGCGGCCCAGATAGTTAGCAAAGCGCGAATATGACAAATCTCGAATCACCTGTGAAAAATTCCCCAATTGAACTGGTATTCCGGTAACACGTACCGGTGGCCGACCCTTTGGATTTCAACTCATCCAGCCTTTGTCGGTACCAGTGTGTGCGAAATGTAATTTCGACAGACGACTGCGGCGTTGGAAGGTGGATAACTAACGCTCTAATTGTCGGCGGCATCGGGGGCTTCGACGACTTCCAGTCGCACTGCGCGGATTGCCCGTCGGTTGGCTTCTTTAATTTCGACTTTCACGTTGAGAATCATTAGTTCGTGTCCGGGACGAGGAATATCCTTTAATTCTCGCATGATCAAGCCTGAAACGGTGGCAAAATCCTCATCCTCAGGCAATAAAACGCCCAATTTTTCGTTGACCTTATCGATCGGCGTAGCGCCATCTACTTCTGCCACATTGGGAGCGATCATGCGGATTTGCTCACGTTCTTCGGCATCCGTTTCGTCGACGATTTCGCCGACGATCTCTTCCAAAACGTCTTCGATGGTAACAACGCCGGCGAAACCTAGGTACTCGTCACGGACCACCGCCATGTGCATTCGACCTTGAAGGAATATCGCCAACATCGTATCCAACCGGACACTGTCTTGGACCGAGACGGGGGTGCGAAGCATTTTTTTCAAGGATCGACGTTTGTTGTTGCTTCGCAATGATTCTCGAAGCAGGTCTTTGGCGAACAAGATTCCTACGATGTTGTCGATGTTGTCTTCGTAAATCGGAATCCTTGTCCTTCCCGATTTCACGACGAACTCCAGCATCGTTTCCCAGTCGGTGTTGACTTCCATGGCGTCGACGCGCGATCGTGGGGTCATGATTTTGGTCACGTCTGCGTCATCAAGATCCATTACCCCTTCGATCATCTCGCGCGTGTCGCGTTCGATGTGTCCGTCGTGCTGGGCCTCTGAAGCGAGCGATAAAATTTCGTCTTCGAAAGCTTCTTCTTCGTCCTCTTGTTCTTCGGACTGTCCGCTGGCACGAGCGAACATCGCGGATACGAACTTTTCCCCGACAAGGAAAGGGAAACCGGCCAAGGCCACCAGCCGCCACCAACGGAAAGTTCGAAACAGGAACTGGGGGGAACCAATTTTTGATACCGCCCAAGGGATCCAGCTTTGGGTCACGACCAGTACAAATCCAACCACCGACGAAGACATGGCAAAACGGATGGAGGAAAGATCGTTCAGAATTTCATTGCCAAACAACCATCCCCACAGCGAAGAAACGAAAAACGCGAGGCAGATCATTTGCAATACGCCGGCGCCGACTTCCATGGGATCGCGGTAGTCAAAGATCTTGCTGAAGACCTTGGGCTGCTGTTTTTGCAAACAGTATTCTTCTAACTCGTGCCAAGCGATCTCTTTGAGTACGCGGCAGGCGATCGCCGACAACGTCCCAAAAAAGAGGCTGTTCATCATCAACCACAAAAAGAAAGTGGCCATTTAGGTTTGTTCCTCTGAGGTTTCCAAACCGGTTTCCCAAACGTGAGCGATCCCGATGCGCCTCAAATAATCCGCTTCGGCGGCTCTCATTTTCTCAGCCGATTCTGCGTCGGTGTCATCTAACCCGACCAGGTGAAGGGTGCCATGAATCACATAAAGCAACAGTTCGTGCTCCAAAGGTGCGTTGATCTGTTGGGCCATTCTGTCAGCGGTGTCGGTACTAACGATCAGTTGTCCCACGATAGAGCAATCCGTGATATCAATCACGAAACTGATGACATCGGTCGCGTAATCGTGTCCTAAATACTGGTTGTTCAGGCGACGAATCTCCTCATCGTCGACCAGGGCGATGCTCAGTTCGCTTTTGTCGTAACCGAAATCGACGAAGATCGATTCGGCTGCAGCAATCAATGGCACCGGATCGATCGGGCGCGTTTGGTTATCAGAAACCTCGATCTGGTGCGTTGAAGTCGTCATGTTTTTTCCAATGAGAAATCCGGCGTAGGGATGGTTGCAGCATGCTGATGCCGAACGGAAATTTATAGCTTATCTTTATCCTACCCGAATCATTATTTCTGGGGAGTAAGGAAACCGCAGATTGATAGGCTCGTTGGAGATTCCGTTGCTCCCAAATTTTAACGCTGCCCCGATCGAGACCGGTGAAATTTAAAAGGTTCCTCTCTGGTTCAAAAACTGCGAAGATTGCCAGATAATGAAACAGATAGTAAAACAGGCGTGCTCTTAACCGTCCCTGCAAAAAGGCTGAATGAAGATGCGGACTTACGATTCCAAAAAGCCTATTCTCTACACCCACATTCCCAAATGCGCCGGATCAAGTATGAAACGGGTTTTGGCGCAGTGGTTTGGGGATAGCTATCACAAGGTCAACCAACAACAGAATTCGCGGTTTGGCATGAAGAAATTGCCAACGCAAAATGAACAGGGAGATTGGTTGCCTGACGTGCGGTGCATTCATGCTCATTTTCATCACGGCCATGGGTTCGGACTACCGTACTTTTATCCTGAGATCGACCAGTACATTTCGATCATGCGCGATCCGTTTGATTTAATGGTTTCGATGTATTTTTTTATTAAGGGCAGAAGCAAACAGGGACAGTTTTGGCATCAAGGCCGACCGGTGGATATTACCGAAAAATTCCCAACCATCGAATCCTATTTGAAGACTTATCCCTATTGGATCTTTAGCCACCTGCCGCAAAATCTCACCTTAGCCAACTATCGTGAAAAATTAGCCGCACAGTTCGTGTATATCGGCATCTTCGAAGACTTACAAACGTCGGTCGACCGGTTGGCGATGAAACTAGGTTACCCCACCATGACGTTGCCGGTCAGTAATACTTCAAAGTATGATGAGACCATCCCAGAGGAAATGCGTCATCAGTTCTATTTTGATTACCCGCTGTTGAAGAAGGTCTATGATTTCGCGGCTGAAAACTATTTGTACGATTTGCCCACTGAGTCTGTCGACGGTGCCGTTGCTCAAGGGAAGGCGGCAGAATCTGTTTCGGCCGATGCTGTATTTAAGCGCGGTGCAAGTGACGCCATTAGGAAACCGAATTTCGTCGCTTCATTTGAGTCGAAGGACCTTGAAATCGTTTGCGGTGACATGCTGATATCGGAGGAATCGTAGATGAAATTTGGTTTTTACTCCTGCATGAGCGGGATGCCTTGGGGCGGGAGCGAAGTCCTGTGGCACTTGGTTGCCCGTCGGATGCAGCGGCAAGGTCATGGTGTTACGGTCAATTTCAAGCACTGGCCCTATACCGCGCCCCAACTGGAAGAAATACAACAACAGGGCGGCAATGTGAGTTTCCGCGACCAACCCTTGAGCGGATTTAAAGCGCGGATGGAGGGGTTTAATCGTTTGATTAAACGTCCGGCCAACTTGGAGAACGAGCAGTGGTTCGAACGCGAACGCCCGGACGCGGTGCTGTTTACGCTGGGCTATCACCCTGATTCAATTGAACCGGCAGACCGCTGTTTTGAGGCCGGGATTCCTTACGCGATCAATTTGCAGTGCGCCAGTAACTTTTTCTTTATTCCGTCCCACAGGCTTGAGGAGTACCGGCGTTGGTATCGTAACGCCGCTCAAATCTATTTTGTTTCCAAAGAGAACCAAAACAAACTGGAAAACAATCTGGCGATGCGATTGGACAACGCAAAAATTATTTCGAACCCTTTTGCGATGGACTACGATGCGGATCCCGAATTTCCTGCGACTGATTCAGGTTACAAATTGGCGGTGGTCGGCAGAGTCCATTTTCAATCCAAAGGGCAGGACGTCATCGTCGACGTGATGAACAAACCGCGTTGGCGCAACCGTGATTTGCAAGTGAATTTTTACGGCCACGACCAAGGGAACTTGCAGCAGCTAAAAGATCTGATCGCGTTAAACGGCCTGCAAGATAAATTGCATTACATTGGTTACAAACAAGACGTCCAAGATATCTGGCGAGAGAATCACGGTTTGTTGCTGCCCTCGCGGTATGAGGGAGCGCCTTTGATTGTGACCGAAACGATGCTGTGCAATCGGTTGGCGGTCACGACCAATCTTGGCCGTAATGCCGAATTGATCGACGATAACGTTTCGGGATTTATCGCCGAAAGCGCCACCATCAATTTGGTCGACGAAGCGCTGGAACGGGCTTGGCAGAAACGCGCCCAATGGAAAGAAATTGGTGCGACCGCGGGGCAACATATTCGACAACGATATCCCAAAGATCCCGTAAAAGATTTTATGGATTTGCTGTTGCAGTTATAGACGGTGGCACCGGTGGGTTACTGTAAGTGCTGGTCGAGCCATTGGATCATTTCGTATTGCGTGTGCAAGACGCTTTGTTTGGCGATATAACCGTGCGACTCATGGGGTAAAATCACCAACCGCGCGGTCCCGCCGTTGCCCTTGATCGCTTGGTACAGTCGCTCACTCTGCAACCGAAACGTGCCCGAGTTATTGTCGTTTTCGCCGTGCATAATCAACAGTGGGCGTTGAATTTGGTCGGCAAAAGCAAACGGGCTGATGCTGTGATAGATGTGTTTTGCCTGCCAGTAACTTCGTCGTTCTGACTGAAATCCAAAAGGTGTGAGGGTGCGGTTATAGGCTCCACTGCGAGCGATTCCGGCCTGGAAGATTTGGCTATGTGCCATCAAATTAGCCGTCATGAAGGCACCGTAGCTGTGCCCCCCAATCGCCGTTTTGTTGCGGTCCGCGATGCCTTGGTCGACGGCCCAATCAACCGCCGCCTGCGCCGCGTCGACGACTTGCTGAATGAACGTGTCATTCATTGTTTCCGGATCGCCGATGATTGGCATCGTCGCGTTATCCATCACCGCGTAGCCTTGCATGACAAGTGTTAAATGTGAGATCCCGCTGATCCGGGTGAAGCGTTGCGAACTGCCGGTAATTTGGCCGGCGGTCGCGGAATCGTTAAACTCTTGCGGATATGCCCAGACCAACAGCGGTAAACGCTGGCCCGGTTGGTGGTCAGGCGGGAGATAAAGCGTGGCCGACAAAGGGACACCGTCGTGACGTTGGTAC
The DNA here is from genome assembly GCA_937944405.1 of uncultured Pirellulaceae bacterium. GTDB lineage: Bacteria > Planctomycetota > Planctomycetia > Pirellulales > Pirellulaceae > Mariniblastus. The sequence goes on along the minus strand of CALDYR010000102.1, from coordinate 65,024 downwards.
CTCACGATTTTCTTTTTGATCCCACGAATTTGTGGCGTAGGATCCCCGAAGAACGTTAGGTTTTGTAGGTCGCTGGTAGATGATGTTTTCACGTCGTGACGTCGTAACACCAAATTCGGTGGCGAGGTAGGCGTTTGGTGAGAGGCCAGCCAAGCCAGCGGTTCATCGGTGCCGCCCGGTAGCAACTTCACCGCGGATTCCAGCGACCGATCATCGCATTGCCAGATCCGTTTGGTTTTAAGGGTTGTTAAGTTTTGCCGATCCAGGAAAGGCTGATTGCCAGTTTCTGAAGCCCCCGCTCCCGACCGAAAAACAGATTCGCCGCGCTGATCGACGACGTAGTGACCGAAGGCATCGCAGCATTGGATAATTCGGCCGGGATCGTTGTATTTGTCTTGGATGCTCCGGTCTACGATGATTGTTGAATCGCTGAGGGACGTTTGGGTGTCGTATAACCGATTCGTGATCCAACGCCGGTCACGGTCATATTCGGTGGTGATCATGCGGTTGGGATCGGAGAAATACGTCATGCCGTAATGGCGGTTAGAGATCTTCATCAGCGCTGTCGGCGGTTCGGTAAACGGAGCTTGGGTGCTCCAGACCTGGTCACGGAACTCTGCAGGGGCGTTGGGGTCTCCACCATCGAGTGCCGTTGTATAGCAAATCGACGCCGGTCTGGACGACATCCAGTGGATCATCCTCGGTTCGTTTCGCACGCCTTCGATGGGAATGTTTTCGGCGACAGGAATGTCGGCGATACGTTTAATCGTTGTCCCCATGTTATTGCAAACATCGACCACCATTGGAAACTGTTGGTAGGGCAGCAGATAAGAAAATGGTTTGCTCAGTCGCGTCACTAACATGTGATTGCCGTCGGGGGCGGGCGAAACGTCCGCGTACATCGCGTTCGGCCAGCGCTGCGACATTTTCCCGTTGACATCAGCGACGACAATTTCGGTGGTGGCGTGGTATTCAAACAAGGCCGCGTCGTACGGGGTCTTGAGGAGGTCCTGATAGGTGCGTGTTGGGGACGTTTCCCCAGAAGCCTCTTGAATTTGAGGCCCAAGAGGAGAAACGGGGATCGGTGGAGGGCAGTGGTTTTCTGGCACGACCGAGAAAACCAGATGCTTCCCGTCGGGCATCCACTTTAAATCATTGAGCACCCCGGAGAAACGAGGATGGATTAGTTTGGGGTGAAGGGAATCAGTATCAGCGGCGAATAAAGCCGTGCCAGTGGCCGTCAATACGGTGAAGACGAAGTCGTGACTATTATGTGACCATTTCACTAATCCAATCTTCGTACGACGGTTGCTGTCGGAATTTCCGAAACCGCTTTCGCCGTCCATTTTCATTTCGACGCGCTCCGTTGGGGCAGGCTTCGTCGAACAATGGATGGGTTGATAAAGAATCCCTGTGCGGTAACGGGAGTGGAAAAGAACGTTAGCCTGCGGGTCGATTCGTAACCCGGCTAAACAATCCATCGGTCGCGCGAGGTCGGAGATGTCAGGCATCGTATCTGACTCAATCATCAACATCCCACCGCCGTCGGGACTAAGCAGGACGTTTGGTTCTGAAGACGCGCTGATGATATCCGCGACCGATCCAGGTGGTAGACGGTAGCCACCGGCGGGTTCGTGTGGCGTTGAAGGGCGAAAAGTGGTCATTGCTTCCTGCATCTTTCGATCCTTGCGTGGTTGGCATTCGGCCAACGTTTCAGGGACATTGAGTAAAAAATGGTTCTTCCAGAAACTTTGTGGCACCGGGTGGCCCCCAAGATTAACGCGCCCAAGCTTGCCTTTTCCAGTGAACGTAGTCGAATTGGCCCGAAGCCCCTCAAACACAGCCATTGGGAATTCTGGCCAATCCCACTACGATTTCGAAGCTCGCCACTAAAATTCGTGAAGAGCCAAAAATTCGCCCAGCAGTTACCTCAAAAAGCATCAACCGGGTTATTAAAAAGTAGCGAACCCGTTGCCTTTATGACACGTCGAAATATGGGCCACGTCAGCCGAGGGAATTTGTTGAGAATTTTAAAGTTAACAAATCCAGCATAAAACGAATGTTTTTCACGTTTTCCCCGCACGTGAGAAAACCTAGATATTTTGTGAAACATTCGGCATGTCTTTTGCGTCCAAATAATAACCACTTCTAGCACATGTCAAACTCGCATTAACTTTTAAAAGTGAGGCCGGTGATGACCAAGACTCATAAATACGACAACTTGACCGATGATCTTCCCAAAATCGCGGCCCGTACAAAGAACGTAAGCCCGTTCCGAACGGAAGCCGAATTTGAGGGTTGGTTGGAGACGCAGTTAGACGAACTCGAAAAATTGTACTCCGAGTTCGAGACCAAGGATTCGCTACGGGGTTTTTTCAAACGCTAAATTTTGCCAATCTCTATTCTCTAATTGTCGATGATGCTGTTTTAATTCGGACGGTGCTGTTTTAAATGTGCGCGATAGCGTTCAATGAATTGGTGCGTTTGCGGCTCCCCGATGACCCGCGCCAACCGTAAGTAGGGCCTCAACCCCAGCACCTTCGCCTTTCTACCAAAATCGTCTGCGTGGCGCGTCTTGCAGACCGGGCAAGCCATCCCTTTGGTGCGCGGCGTTGTTGATTCGAACCGGCATACTTCACAAGCCCTATTCAATTTCCAATGAACGCCATCCGAAAATCCGCTGGGGATTAGTTCGGCAAACAACGGCAGATTGAAATCGGCACACCGGCGGCAAGCATCGGTGAACTGCTGCAGGTGCGGATGGTTTTTTCGCTGCGCGGAGACCGCTTCAAAGATGGTCGCCAATTCACTGACGGCGTTCGGCGGAACCCATTTTTGGGTCCAAAGTCGGTGAAAGTCATTCTCTTTTTCCAGTGCGTTATCGACCAAAGCGACAAGATCGTCCGTCGGTAACGCTTGGCATTGGCGTGTGTGTCCGAAAGTGAAATTGAGATTCACTGGCAGCAATCCAAAGCATCCCGCCCAGTCGGTTTCTAAATTGTCGTCGCGGTGAGCGCAGCTGTTTGCGGTGCAATTTCCGCAACGGGAGGACAACGATTGTTGGTCACCAAAAAAATCGAATACCTCTTTGATGGGGAAAGCACGAAGCTGTGTCGCTGCGCCGATTGGTGCGGGATGAACGCAGATACCATCGAAAACGCGATTTTCACGATAGCCGTTGGAAAGTTCGCGCAGGTTTCTTAATTGGCGAAACGTTTGGTCCGCCAAATTTTCAACTTCGAGGTCCCGTAAAGCGCATTCCTTCTTGATCGCCCACCGTATAAAAGGTGGCGTTGGCCCCAATACGGCCGCAGTTCGTTTCATCGTCACCTCTAAATTTTATCTTGGTTGGCACAGTGCTCGATTTGAGGACTTGTTTCGCTTAAAAGTTTAACCGTCACAACGGTTGTTGGGTCTGGGGAGGCACGCGCGGTCTGAGACGCAAAGAATTTCCTCCATATTCTGTCCGCAGGTTATCGGTAAGCTAACGTTTTATCAATGTCCGAAGTCTTCTGGCATCTGTCTGCCGCAAAATGCGGCTTTATCAGCGTTTCAGAGAACGAAAGATTTTACTCTTCCAGCAAAAGCTTCCGCTGCCCCCCAATAGCGTCCCACAGGCTGTAAAAATCATGAAACGGTTCACAACACTATTAACGTTCTTAATCGTTGCTGTGTCGGCTCAAGTCACATTCGCACAATCAGAAAATTTTGCGGTCGAAGGTTTCATCGAACCCTTTCGCAGGATCGAACTCTCCAGTGACGAAACCGGCGCGATCGCTGAATTGATGGTTGTGGAAGGCCAAACGGTCCGGGAGAACGACGTCGTCGCAAAATTGGATTCACGAGTCCAACAGATTCAATTAGAAATTGCCACCAAGGTCGCTGGTTCAATAAGCCAACAGCGCTCCGCTGGTAACACTCTGAAAAAACGCCGCGCGATCACACAACGTTTGGAACTTTTAAAACAACAGGGGCATGCCAGCGATAGCGAAATCATTCGCGCTTCATTGGAAATGTCGATCGCCGAAGCAAATTACTTCAACGCTGTAGAAGAGGCCGCAGTACGCGAAATCGAAAAGAGAAGAGCGCAAGTGCAACTCGAACGCCGTACTATACGAGCCCCTTTCGATGGATTTATTTCGAAGGTCGTTAGCCGCGAAGGCGAGTTCCTATCGCCTTTGCATCCAGAAATTTGCACACTGATCCAAGTCGACAAACTACTGGCAACGTTTAATGTCGATTCACGAACGGCCCGCGATTTTCAGGTTGGCCAAACCTACGATCTCCAACTCAGTAGCGGTTCCACCGTTCAGGCAGAGGTCCATAGTGTGGGGGTGGAGATCAATCCCCAAAGCGGGACCGTGGAAATCAAATTCGTGATCGACAACGAAAACTACCAGATTCGCAGCGGCGAAAGTTGCACTTTGAACGTTTAACGATGTTCCAGAAAAGGCCCACGGATGACAGACATAAAAAGACATATCACAGTGCGTGCCGCTGACGCCGCGACAGTAACCTAACCCCACTTCTGACTATCGTAAGGTCGCTCCCACCTACCATGTCGCAGTTGCCTTCAACTCCCGATTCCGTTTCGCCGCGCGTTACCAGCGCCTCTGCAGACGACCCGCGCAACGCCGTTTCGTCACAACCGATCGGTGTGGAGCTGTTGGAAATCGAAACCCAGCCTTTGATTCGGGACGTTGCGCGGGCGGTCGATGCGGCCGGTACCGCCGATGAACTTTTCAAAGCGCTCTTTGAGATTATTGCCGTCCAAACGGAGTGTCTGGCGTTGTGGCGTGTTCAAGTTGCTGCCGCCGATAAGACGCTCCGCACATCAGCTGTTTCTGATGACAGCGCTGCTGCTGTGTGGCTGTCGGTGGAAGACCAAATTACCGATGTCGTGCAGAAATCCGAATCGTATGATCAAATTTGCAGCGCGTTGGTATTGCCCGATCGTGAACATGTTCTGGTTGCGGCGCCGCTTGAGGCGGGGTTATCACAAGACGATTCGCGCGAAATCCTGACGGCATGTTTTGCTGCGAACGATCAGAGTACATTGAGATTACAGTGGATGCTGGGCATCGTTTCGCAATCTGTCAGCCAGTGGGCACAACGGCGACAATTAGTTTTGGTGAAATCCCAATCCCAGACGCTCAACGAAGCCTTGCAGTTGTTAAACGAAATCAGCGATTCGAAGAACACCACCGAAGCCGCGATTGCGATTGTGAACAACTTTCGCCGCCTGTTTGATGCCAACCAAGTCGCGATCGCTCAGGTCGATGTCCACCAAAGATCCCATTTGCTGGCAGTCTCTGACGTGGAAAACCTTGACGCCGCGGCGACAAATAACAAACGACTGCTTTCCGCGATCGATCAATCGGTATCTTCGAGGGCGTCGGTCGCGTTTCCAAATCAGGACGCCCAAATCGCCGCGGCGCGAGTTTTGCCGCTTGAGAATTGGTGCGCCGACGCCAATGCTGCCTCCGCGATCAGTCTGCCGATGAAAGTAGATGGCGATGAAATCGTCGGTGCGTTGTTGGTCACCTTTGCTGATCGCGACCGAATCAATCAACAACCTTACGTTGAGAAAATGGCGGCGTTGGTCGCGAAGCAGTTTTATATCGTCAGCCGAGCGACTTGTTCGACCGGTGAGCTGTTAAGGTTAAAACTGAGGAAAGGAAAATCGACAATGCGGAAGCTGTGTATCGCAGCACTTATTGTCGTCGGGCTGATGGCGGTGCCGATGCCTTACCGCGTACCCTGCGAGTGCCAACTTCAGCCGATTGAGCGGCGTTTTGTGGCCGCTCCCTATGACGGAATTTTAGAAAAGTCTTTCGTCAAAATTGGTGACGTGGTCTCCCAAGATCAAATCATCGCTCGGCTTGACGGACGGCAGTTGAGAATAGAATTAGCCGGGTTAGAAGCCCAGTACGAGGGCGCCAAACGCCGAAGGGATTCATCCCTTGCGGTGCGCGAGATTGCACAAAGCCAAATCGCGCGAAGCGAAATGAATCGGTTTTGGTCGCAAATTCAGTTGCTCAACAATCGCATGAAAGATCTTGAGACGCGCTCACCGATCGGCGGTGTCATTGTTGCCGGAGATATGGAGAAGGCCCAAGGCGCCCCGCTTGAGATGGGGCAGAATCTATTTGAGGTCGCGCCGCTGGAAACGATGGTTGCGGAAATTGGCATACCCGAATCAGAAATTCATTATGTTCACCAAGGCGATGCGGTCGCCCTGAAAATCAACGCTTTCCCTTACCAGAGTTGGGCAGGGAAGGTCCAGCAAATTCACCCCAGCGCCGAAATTGTTGACGATCAAACGGTTTTCATTGCTGAAGTCGAAATCGATAATTCAGCCGGAGACCTTCGACCGGGGATGGAAGGGAACGCCAAAATCACTACGCGCTGGTCGCCCATTGGTTGGAACCTGTTCCATGGCGCATGGGAATCGCTGCGTTATTGGACGATTTGGTAATGAGCATCTCACCACAATTTTCAACGGTGTTCACCAGTGCCAAACGCGCTGAAGAAGCGTCAAACCCGAGATCACAATGGCTCCAGGCAAAGCTGAAGCTTCGGACGGAATTGAAATTTGATACACGGTCCGAAGACGAAAACACTTTTGTCGTTGTCGAAGACCCGGTGCGGTCGAAATACTTTCAAATTGGAGTCGCCGAATTTCAATTTATCGCGTCTCTTGATGGTGCCCGTACGGTCGCTGAAGTGATCGCCGAATTACACAGCAACGGACATGACGCAGTCAACGAAGATCAAGCCGGAACGATTTGCCAGTGGTTGGTGCGATCAAACCTTACCATTTCGCAGTCGCTGGATTCGACCAATAGAATTAAGACCCAATCCGAAGCGCTGAAGAATCAGGCGCTAATGAGCAAGGTCAATCCAATCTCGTTCAAAATCAAATTGTTCGACCCCAATCGTTTTTTGTCGGCGGCTGAACCTTGGTTTGACAAGTTGTTTTCGAAGTGGTTCTTGCTGGGATGGTTATGCGTTGGGGCGTGGGCGATGCAGACCGTGATCACGCAGTGGCCAAAGTTTTGTGCCGCGTCGCAGGGGATTTTGTCAGGCACCAGTTGGATATCGCTGTTGGTATTTTGGTTGATTTTGAAAATCATTCACGAATTCGCTCATGGCGTTTCCTGTAAGCGATACGGCGGTGAAGTGCCCGAAGCCGGCGTTTTGATGTTGCTGTTCACGCCGATGGCGTTCGTGAATGTGACATCGATGTGGCGGTTCCCCAGTCGCTGGCAAAGGATTATCGTGGCCGCTGCGGGTATGTATGTTGAATTGTTCGTTTCCTTCGTCGCGCTGATCATCTGGGCCAACAGTCGAGGATTGACCGCTGATACCGCTTACAATGTTTTCATCATGGCCAGCGTAACGACGGTATTGTTTAACGCCAACCCACTGATGCGTTTCGATGGCTATTTCATTCTTTCGGATTTACTGAAGGTTCCCAATCTTTATACCAAAGGGACCCAATGGTTCGGCGATCGACTGAAACATTTTTTGCTGGGCACGCCGAAGACGCCGAACTTGTTTCCCCACCGCGAGCGTCGGGTCGTTAAGATCTACGGGGCATTGGCGTTCTTTTGGAAGTTTTCGGTCAGCATCGGTTTGGTGATTACCGCTAGTGTCATGTTCAACGGGGCCGGACTGATACTCGGTGCGTTGGGCGTTGTGCTTTGGTTCGGTTTGCCGCTGATGAAACAGTACAAACTCCATTTCTCGCCAGAATCTCCTAAACCCATCAACCGAAAACGCGTCGCGTTGAGTGTGTTGTCAGCAACGGTATTGATCGGCGCATTGTTTTGGGTGTTGAAGGCCCCGCCAACAAAGTCAGCCCCGGCGATTGTGCAGTTTGCCGAAGAGACGATTCTTCGTTCGACGGCTGATGGATTTGTGGACGAAATTCTAATCGGTAACGGTGAGGATGTCGTTCAAGGCCAACCCTTGATACGTTTGCGAAACGAAGAACTTAGCTTGGAGGTCGACGCGCTGGCCAGCGAAATCAAATCGGCGACGATCCAGCAGAGGATCTACCGTCAACAAAATGAATTAGTGCAGGCCAGTGTTGAGGCCGAAAAACTGGCCGGGCTGAAAAAGCAGTGGGCCGAAAAACGAGCGCAAGCCGACGGATTGATCGTTTGCAGCCCGTTGGATGGTTTCGTTTTTGGTCGTAGACTCCATCAAATGGTTGGCAGTTTCGTCAACCAAGGCGACCCGTTGATGACAGTTGCCAAACGGGATACCAAAGAGGTTATCGTATCGGTGGATCAACGCGATTTAGAATCAATCCAACTCAGCCAAGACCGTGCCTTGAGGATTGCGTTGCCGGGAATCGGGTTGTTTGAATCCCCAATCACACGTATTGACCCAATCGCATCTAACAGGCCATTGCATCCATCACTGTGTGCGAATGCTGGAGGACCGTTACCGTTGATGCCCGCACCACGCGACAGTAACACGAATTCGGAGCAAAGCATGGTACTGCTGTCGCCTCGATTTGATGTGCTGGTGGCGTTAGATGACTCGACCAGCCAAACGCTTCATTCGGGGCAACGTGGCCGCGCGTATTTTTCTGCGCGATCTCAGTCGTTGGGTAGTTATCTCTTTTTGGCGACCAACGATTGGCTGCGCACAAAGGTCGAACAGGCGCTATTGGTTTCGCCGTAATAACGTTCTTCAATAGGGCTAAAGTGCTGTTAAGGCTGCATCAAGACGCCGGTTCCATCCAAGTCATCCGGAAAAACACGGCGTCGTTATTTTAGCAACACCGCTGAGTCAATCTGCGCATTTCGCATCGAGGCATTGTCGCCGCTCATTAGCAAAATCGCATCGACATCTTGAACGTTCTCGAGGCTGAGGAAATCTTGCCTGCCTTCTTCAAGGGTTAGCAACATGCCAAAGATTCGCCAACCGGATTTGCTTTTTCGAACCATCCATGTCAGTTCGTCTCGAATGGGTTTCCCATTTTCGATTTCCGTAATTGTGCATTCAACGTGAGCCAATTGTTGTTGATTGGTCGCATACACCGCCGGGCTGATTGTGACATCAGCGTCGACACTTCCCATCGGTTGCAAATATAGCCCCGCTTTGGCCGTCGTGTCGAAAGCAACCGACGTCAATAGGCGTTCGGCTTTGACGCGATCGCCAGAGTTTAAGTATTTCATGAACAGTTGACAGACCGCTTCGGGGCTGGTGTCGGCGTCGGGTAACTTTGTTTCTCGCTTGGCGGGTGAAACTTCTGTCTTGGTTGCCGAAACGGCCACTGAAGTTGTGGCTTCTTGACTGGCCGCGGAGGGCGTTTGTGACAAAGGCGCATCACCAATTTTGGCGGAATGGGTTAGTTCTGATTCCCCGCATCCCAAGGTCATTGCCGCCACCGTCAGTCCCGCGACTGCGACCACGGGACGGATAAAACCATGTTGTTTTTTGTAGAAAAAAGATCGTAAGTAACTCATTCCGATTCCATTGGTGAGTTGGCGTTGGCTCTGTCGCGATAGAAAAACTTGTTCCCGTTCGCAGACGGTCACTGAGTCTGGCTATTTTCGCAACCACCGTCAACACGAATTTTTGTTTCGCAACTTCATTGATACGCCACCGTGTCGGAGCCTTTTTGAGACCCAACGAATCTTTGGTGGCAGCTGCCTTCAACCTCCGCGGTTGACACGGTCTGCCTGAGAGTCGGCATCATCAGAATCGATTGGGGCCGTTTCGCCGGTGATCATGATTTTTTTGTTTTTGATATCAAAGGACGTTACCTGGATCCGGTAGTACTGTTCGATGACCAAATGATCATCCGGCACAGCAACGATCAATACCGGATCGCCCTCCATTTGAGTCCAACTGGATTCGTACCCCGATTTCAGTAAGCTTTCGGTGATATAGGCGGCAAACTGGGGGACCGGAAATGGAACAATACCCAATTTGATGCTGACGATGCGGATGGCGACATGATTAGGTTGGTCGGTGCAAAACAGATCGAATTGCCCCACCAACATTCCATGCAAATCTTTGTATTTGCAACGGCACGCGATGGTGATTTTGTTGTCGGCCAGCGAAACGCGCGGATCTCTGACGGCTTCGGGCAGCAGTTCAGGAAACTTCGCGGGTAGTTCCGATGCCAGCCATCCGTTGATTTCCGCTTCGGCCAGTGCGCCCTGCCATGCCGAAGGGATTAAAGCCGAATTGTAAATGTTAAAAGCGGTTGTTTCCAATTGCGAACCCAAAACGCGCAGCTCTTCGTCTTCCTGCTTCATCGCGGCGACATAAAAATCGGGCGCACTTTGGGACAGATAGTAGACAGCACACAACCCCGCAAACAGCAACATGACCAACACGAATGTCAATTTGAGGGCGCCAGAAATTAGTCGCCACAGTAACGACGGTTTTTCGTTAAACGGGTCTTCGTCAACACCGACTTCTCTGGAGAGCATACTCGATTCCGCAAAAATTTTACGTTCTCATCCCAAGAGAACTTCTGGAGCCGAAGTTAGTAAACCGGCAAGGGAATCGCAACCCCGCTGAGAACACCTTGGAAGAATCGCCGGACCCCATCCCGTTGACGAAGCTGACGATAAAACGCGCGGTGCAGTTAACGCTAGCACCGATAGTTTAAGTTGGAGGCGTAGGCGAAGTGGCCTAGGTAGTTAAATGGCGTTGGATTAAATTATTTTAATTGAGTCATCGGTTTGAGCCACTTTTTCCACTGTGACTGACGGTCGGCGATCGTTGTTCGAGCACCGTAGGGGACTGACCACTGGGGACAGGATAGGTGACCGTTCAACTGGCCGTCGTTAATGCTTCGGCGCTTTGGGCACCCCGATCGAATTGGGGATCGAAGACAAAACTTTGAATGACACTATAGTTTATGGTCGACAGGATGTTCGGCCCGGCCAAGCACGTGATCGTGTTTCAACCTTGGAGTTAAGCAATGAAGCTGACTGGAATTACCATCGATGGCTATCGCAAGCTGCACAACATTCGATTGATGCAAATCAGCCCTGCGATGAATCTGGTTTATGGAGAAAAAGGATCCGGCAAAACGCGGCTTGCTAACTTTATCGGTGGTGTTTTATTTGGCCACGCAAACGAAGCGCGACAAACGGGAGACCGGGCGGCGCTCCATTTTGGAGAATCCATCGAAGGTCAATTGGAACTTCACAACGCCGCTGAAAAGTTCGTCTTGAAACGCTCCTTGCTCACCGGCAATCAACTCGATGTAACGCCCGCCGTTGCTGCCAATCGTGTTTCCACCAGCCTTCAGCATTTCGTTGGCGGACCGCTCGATTTCGAACTTTACGATAATCTCTTCAGTGTCTCTTTTGCCAATCAATCGTCTTCAGGGGGCACCGCCAACGCGGGGTTACCCCAAACACTCCATCGTCGATTGGGCGTCGGTATCGGTCCAGAGCATGCGTGCGACTCAGGCGTCGGCGGACATCAAACGCAAACGGCCAATCTGTTGCGATTGGAAATCGAACAGGTCACCGCAAAGATCTCAGCATTACAAGATCAGTCCCAGCAACTACAAGCCCAAATCACGGCCAACGCTTCTTCGGTCACAATCCGCGCCAATCAGCTTGACCAGCAGATTGTGGAAATAGACAGTCGGCTTGCCGCTTTAACAAACAACCCTAACGCTCAGCAATTGGCTCAGATCAACGTTGAAATTGGGAATCTAAAACAGACAATCAGCGCTGCGGTTCCAACTTATGTCACCCCGCCGACACCGGTGGTTGATCATGGTTCGATCTATTACGAGCAATTGGATGAAATTGACTCCCAAATCAGTCGCTGGCGAAGCGTTCAAAACGATGTCCAGCAACAACGGGTGCAGTTAAAAGACGAAATGCTGCTGTGGAATGAGATGACCTTGGAATCCGAGCAACATCCTTATCACAACGCTCGAAAAATTCTGCTGAATCTGGAACTGCGGGTCGATCAAGCAGAATCCCAGTCCGTTCAATGGCTCAATTCGCACGGCCCGATCGACTCCAACCAGGCTGCGGGGTTCGTGAACGACGTTTGCCAGGGTATGCGAGAAGACCTTTACGACCTTTGCGACGAATTAGGAAAGCAATATAATCAAATCCGCCATCGTTCTGCCGCCGCTGAACTGAAACGTTTAAGACGCTGCTACCAAGAGATCACCGAAAACGTTACGCGACTGTTGCAGCGTCGCCAGAAGATGGTCGATAAAATACGAGTGACCGATCCCTTGGGGGCCGATGCGATTGTTCGCGCCGACGAAAAATTCTGTCAATGTGCGGCTCATGAAGGCTATTTCAAGGCGCGTGAGCGATTCGTTGGGCCTGTGGTAACGATCCCACCAGCCCCGCAGATGGTCGCTCCGGATTTAACAAAACAGCGCAGTCAGCTGGCCGTGTTAGAGAATCGTCGCGCGGAAATCCAACGCCATGGTGCGACAGACACCCTTGAGATGACGCAGTTACGATCGCAAGTGATGAACTTGCGAAACGAACGCAACGCCCTTGCACCCGCCAACGACGCGCCGTGGAAACTGGAACTAGCGAACGTTCAAACTGCGTTGCAATCTCATTTGGCTTCACGTGAGTCACTAAATTTACGGCTCGAAGAAGCGGTGAAGATGACTTCGATTGCCCCCAACGCCATATTGGTAGAAGCGTCCCAGATTCTGGCTCGTCTTTCTCATGGCGATTTATCGGCGGCGTGGTTAGTTAGCCATGGCGATCGTATCGACCTTCAAATCCAAGACCGACAACAGCGCGTGATCGATTCAGCGCACCTGACCCCGACGATGCGGACGCAGACAGAACTGAGTTTGATTCTGGCGGCCCATCGCGCGTTGTCCGCTCAAGGCTTGGTGGCCCCGCTGATTATCGATGAACTTTTTGGTGACTTCGACAGCGACCGAATTGACACCGCGTTGCAGTACCTGGCCGAATTTTCCGCTCGCGGCCATCAGGTGATCATGCTGACGCAGCATCGATTCTTGATCGATCGAGCCAATAATTACGGCATGATCAAATTCTTCGACATCGAAAATCGAGCGTCCACTGCGCTGCCCCAACCTTGGGACGCACCAGTCGTTGCGAGCCCTGCAACGATCGCCTTCTCCAACGCCAAGCCAATCGTGCCCAACGGTATCAATCCCTCACCTGTTTCAGCCTCGCACCTGACTACTGAAGTCTTGGCGTCTGTTGCGACGCCATCCCCTGCGAACTCAACACGTTATTTAAGCCCCGAGATCGGGCGCTTCCAAACCGCAGCAGCGCCACCGGTGGCCAGCATCAAAGCAAATAAAATTGGCGATCGGTTGGAGTATGCGGTAACGCTTGAAGACCATTCACCATTGAACACAATCGAAATTTTTGATTCGCTGCAATTAAGGACGCTCAATGACAGCGGTATCTTCTCAGTAGGTGATTTGTTGGACATCGACCCACAGCAGTTGCCCAGTGACTGGGGCGAAGCGGGACTCTCCCGTGCCGTGGTTGCCAATATGCAGTCCGAAGTCTGGTTGTTAACGTGCGTGCCGGCGCTACGCCCGTACGACGCTCACGTTTTAGTCGCTTGCGGAATCTGTGAACCCGATCAACTCGAAACGTCCGCCGCGCAAATGTTGCTCGAACGCGTCCAGCGTTACCTCAACGCAAACGAAGCCGATCACGAATTTAACGATTCCTATCGCATCACGATCAACCGTATCAACGATTGGCACCAAGGCATTCGTAGGACTCGTCAGCGCTGGCGAAACGGTCGACAAGGCCGTCGCCGGTCCAATCGCGGGTATGAAAACGGATCTGCACGGGCCGTTGAGGTTCGTGACGACCGGTCCAACGAACACCGACCCAGTAACGGTCGCCCGGACTATGATCGATCGGACTATGATCGATCGGATTATGGCAGGGAGCACTATGACCGAGTAAATAGAGCGACACGTTCCAACGGGCCTCGTATTAGCCGTTTCGATGATGGGGCCCCCCAACGTGCCCAAGAGATTATTCGCGCAGACCGCTCGTCTTCCCGATCCCGTGAATCTCGATCCCGTGAATCTCAAGGGCGCGAACCACGGTCGCGGTCCACGCCGCGACCGATCCGCTCGCCGCGTATGTCAACGCCAACGCCTGAGACCTATCGACGGTCCGTTCCAGCTCTGGCACCAGAATCTAACCGCACTAAGGAAACGAAACCCGCCGCGACCCGAACCTCCCCCCAACCGACAAAATCGGCTTATAAATTTTACCTCGATTTAGAAGACCACATCGAAGCGGCGCCTTCGATTGGCCCTAAAACGGCGGAGCGGTTTGAGAAAATAGGCGTGTTCACGATCGCTGAATTTTTAAAGCAAACCGCTGAATCGATGGCGGCAAAGCTAAACTATAAACGCATGTCGGTAGACGTCGTCCGTGGCTGGCAGCAGCAGGCCCGTTTGGTGTGTCGCATTCCCAACCTGCGAGGCCATGATGCACAATTGCTGGTCGCGTGTGAATTTATTGAACCTGAAGAGATTGCCGCGTTGCAGCCTCAGTCACTGTTTAGTGTCATCGAACCCTTTTCCGACACCAAAGAAGGATTAAAAATCATTCGTTCTGGAAAGAAGCCGGATCTCGCTGAGATTACCGACTGGATCGCTTGGGCGCAACAAACCAGATCGCTGCAGGCTGCCTGAAGAGAAAACAGTGAATCCAATGGATCCGTCGACCGCTGACCCAGGGCGGTTTGTCCCGATGATTCGGATTTAGGTTTAATGTCTTGGTTCCGCCCGAAACTTTGTAGCGCTGCGTCCCCCTAACGTTCGCCTTTTCTGGGGTAAATGTAATGCGATTGGCCCAGATTTCGTTAAACGCAGCCAGCGGAAATTCTGGTGAATCCCATCACGATCGCGAAGCTTGACACTAAAATACGGGAACAGCCAATGTTTTAGGGATGTGTGAAAAAATGAGCCCACAGCCGCCGATTCGGAGTAGAACGTTCGGTTGACGATGGAAACCAAGTCGCGAACCATGATTGTTTTTTGGAATAGACTGTCGATGAAACAGCACGTTACCGCGCTACATTTTTCAGGGGCGGTGAAATTATTCGTCGGCTTTATTTTCGTCTTGGGGATCGGAGCGATGATGTCGCCGGTCACGATCGCTCAAACCGTGAACCGACCGGCAGTTAAATTTGGCATCGAGAAACACGGGGCGATTGTCTATCACACCGCTGACACTTATCTGTTGAAGTGTGACATCTATCAACCCATTGCCCCGATCCAGACCGATCAAACGATGCCGGCGGTGGTGATGATTCACGGTGGTGCGTGGCGAACGGGTTCAAAAGTTTCGATGCTTCGACACGCGCGACGCCTGTCGCGCGTTGGTTATGTCGTGATGGCGATCAATTATCGGTTGGCCCCTAAATACCCGTGGCCAGCACAAATCGAAGATTGCCGCGTTGCGCTTGATTGGTTAAATGTAAACGCGCATCGATACAAAATCGACACTCAGCGCGTTGGGGTCTATGGGTATTCCGCCGGCGCTCAAATGGCATCGATATTAGCGGTGACAAACGAACAAAACCACGCCATCAAGATCCGCGCCGCTGCGGTCGGTGGAACGCCGGCCGAATTTAGCTGGATCGCTCCAGATTCTAATGTGCTGACCTATTGGCTCGGGGCGCCGCGCTCCAAAGCACAAGGGATTTATCGTGGTGCGTCACCGATCAATTTTGTCACTCCTGACGACCCACCTTTTTTCCTGTTTCATGGAGAAACGGATTGGTTGGTGCCGATTTCTTCGCCCCGATTGCTCCATCAGTCTTTACAACAGGCCAAAGTCGATTCGAAGTTTGTGCCGATCCCCAGCAGTGGGCATATCGCGACGTTTAGTCGTATGGATCTGATGATGGACGTGATTAAGTTCTTTGATCAACATCTTCAACCAAACGCCCACGGTGAAAACAACTAACACGCAGCGTTGAGCAGCGTCTAAGTCGCAGCGTCGCGTTTGAGCGATAATTGGTTGCCAGATAATTGTTCCGCCTGATTGGCGTCGATTTCTGAATAGGTTCGGAAATAAAGTGCGCAGAGCAAAAGATCGTTGTCAGTATCTGCCGGTAGTCCAAATTCTTCTTTTAAGGGCACCGCTAAGTGCGATGCAATTTCAGACCGATGTTGGGGAGTTAACCGCGACCGCGCGTCGCCGTAGGTCGCTAAAGCGTTCGCCAGCGACGGTGTCGTTTGAAACGTGACCGGAATCAATTCGGCCAACCGCGGGACACGAGCATCATCGAACTGGGCAAGGTCAGGCACCCACTTCTTCTCGACCGAGACCACCATCGTCCCAGCAACAAGATCGCCGATGCGTTGGTAGCGCGGGCTGATCGTCATGCAAATCAGCCCTATTAAACAAGTCGGAAGAAATAGTTGGGTGGATTCGAATTCGAATACGTACAGCAGTGTGGTTGGCACAAATGGCAAAACGTCTAAGTAGCGAAATAGGTTGCGCGTCATGGCCTGTACTCCGTCGATGGCATACCCATCAACGGAGAGGACTTGGATCTGAGCGATCGACTTTCCCCACGTTTGCCCGTTTCGATAGGTTTCGGTGTAGGCCCCGTAGAACCAAAACACCACCGTGCCAAGCAATCCTGTAATTCCAAACATCGATAAACTAAGGTCTTGCACCCAACTTCCCAATCCCATGTTATACAACAGGGGTACAACCAACGACACAAACAAAAGCCACGTAATTACCGCCAAACCGAACAGAATTGCGCCGACAATAATCAGGTCCAACATATAAGCAAACAGTCGACGAAACGGTCCAACGGTCTGGTAGACGAAGGAAATTTTTTCCGGCGTGTCAACGCGCAGGACTGTGTCGAGTTGTTGGTGGGGGGGATTGATTGCCAAACCGTCAGGACCAGGTGCGCGTTGTTTGATTTGTTGGCAGTTGGTTTAAAAGACGCCCGCTGCCGCCGAAACCGCTTCAGCAGTAATTGGGGCGTACCGATTGTCATGTTCAACCAGCCCCAACCACCGCAGGATTATACGAATTGGGAAGGCCGTTTGCCAGTCTGTTGACGATGCGTCCAGTGGAGCAGTCCGGTTAACCGGGGAGTGTTACACCACCAGCGCGCTGCGCGGCAATTAAATCGTGAGAGCGCGGAGGGACTCATTTGTTGTCGCTTCGGGTTTGTACGCGCAGCTTTGAAGAACGCGACGCTGAAAAAATAGGGCGACAAATTTGATGGTTAGGAACGACCAACTGGGACGAACTTAACCCGCATCATGCGAAGCCGATGTACTTCGCCTACGCCTTTTGAAGACATCGGTCCTGATTGGAATCTTCGTCTACCTTGGAATGGAAGATCGATTCGACCAGTTCCATGTAACCAGTGGTCATGCTGTCTAAGGAACTGTGTTCAATGACATGGGCACGACCTGTGGTTCCCATCGTGCTGCGGAGTTTTTCATCAGACAGAAGTTGGATCCAGCGCTGAGCCATCATTTCTTCGTCGCCAGCAGGCACCAAAAAACCCGTTTCGCCTTCAATCACCGATTCGTTCACTGAACCGACCGCCGTAGCAGCAACAGGGCGCTGACAACTGAGCGCTTCCAAAATGGAAACCGGTTTAGCTTCGTTGTGTGACGTCAGGGAGAAGACATCCATCATTGAAAGCACACCCGGAATATCCGGCGTCGATCCGATGAAGTGGACTTCGTTGGCGATCTTCTTCTCTTCAGCCAGCGCTTCGAGTCGTGGACGTTCCGGCCCATCGCCGGCGATCACAAAACGGGATTCTGGAATCACCTCTAGGGTGCGCCGTGCGGCCTCTAGGAACAGATCATGATTTTTCTCTGACCTCAGCGCCGCGACAATGCCAGCGACCGGTGCATCAAAGGCGATTCCCTGCCGCTTTCGCCACGTGGCCCGCGCTGTTTCATCGGGGACGAATCGGTTGGTGTCGATTCCGTTAGGAATCATAAAAACCTTTTCGTCGGGAAATTTTTCTTTTTCGACTAAATACTGTGCGTGGGAATCGGCACACGCGATGAATCCGTCGGTGATCCCGGTCAACATGCGGTTGAGTCGCCCCACTCCGTCAGGCCACCCCGTTGAATGCAGCGCAGAAAGAATAACGGGCAGGCGAGCGCTTTTAGCGCCCAGTCGTCCCCAGAACATTTTGTCACCAGCGCCGACGGTGATCACCCCGTCGACTTTCTGATCAAGAAATAATCGCCTCAACCGAACCGCAACACCCACGTCATACTTGTGATGAATAAGGTCTTCGAAGACGGTAAAGTCACTCGCTAACTCTTCGCCCAACACGCCTTTCTCTTTGAGGCAACCGATCATCGGCGTGATGCGATTGGGGTCGAAACGGCGAACCATATTCACCAACAACGTTTCAGCACCTCCAACAGGCATGCTGGTGATGAGGAACATGATTCTTATAGGGCGATGCGAATGATGCGTATTCAAAATAGTAGCTCCTTGTCGTTAACACCAACTTAAGAAGTCGTGTCGAGTGAATTTTGAGGGACTGAGTGAGGAGACGCAAAGTTTTCTGGAATGGTCACAGGCGACTTAATGCCTTCGAAAACTTCTGCGATGCTTTTGTTAGGTAATTTTATGTTGTCGCGGGCGCGGTTGTAATTAAAGGACCGAACACTCGCGATGCGCGGATCGAAGGACAACCAATTTTTGATTCGTTCTAAGTTCGGATCACCGTGAATTCGCTCAATATGAAATGCGTCTTCACCGATTTCGTTCCAACCACCGTATGCGGAACAGGCGCCGAGGAAACCATGTTCCCTCAACATTTTGAAAACAGCCGAATTAAGGTTTCCGTACTGCCCGTACGGAAACGCAAAATAGCGCACTTTTCGTCCAATCAAGTCTTCTAATTCTTTGGACGCCACGATCACCTCGTCGGCCAGCACCTCCGGGTCGGATACTTTTCCTAGATCGATATGGGTGCGGGTGTGTGCACCGATTTCAACACCAGAGAGGTCGAGGGCGCGAAGCGATTCGATCGTGTTGACCGGCAGTTCTAGCCCTAGTTCGACATCATGTGGGAAGTATTTTTGCTGGGTTATGAAATCCAATGAAACAAAGTAACAAACTGGAAGCCTGCGCTCAATCAACATCGGTAAAGCGAATTCACAGTTCTCCGCGTAACCGTCATCAAAAGTCAATGATACGGTCGGGCGGTCATTGAATCCGCTGTTGATGCGACGTTGACATTCTTGCAGATCGACGATTTCAAAATGATCGCTCAGCCAGTCGATTTGTTGCTTGAACTGTTTCTCCGTCATCGTCCAAGGTGTGGGGGTTTCGTTGGCGACGCGGTGATAAAATAAAGAGTAAACCGGAACTTGGCCCGTTTTCATCATCTGTCGAAGCTTCCAGTTTCTGTACGGAACTGTTGAGAGCCGATAGGCGTCTATCAGTTTTGCTTTCCAGTGTTGCATGCTCAGTCTTGAAGTTTTGAAGGCTTTCGGGTAGGAGAAGAAGCGCAGCGCAGTTTTGGAATACGCTAACCCTTTCATCGGAAGTGTTGACCATTGTTTGCCAGAAATAGTTCAGGTTTGTGAATTGATCAGTAAATTTGTCATCTCCAAACAACGCAATCCGCATAATTGTTAGAACCGAAAGCCTTGCAGGCGGGCGTTGACTTTCTTGTGTTTTTGTCGTTGCCGGTACGCTGAAGTGGCATACGTTTTTGGGCGGAACCGCCGCACAGATAACAATCTTTCCGTTTCTTATCAGATAGACACTTATGCCCACCCTCACCGATAATCAACAACTGCCAAACTCAAGTACACTTCCTTGTAAGGCCGACGCCAAGCGAAGCCTTTTTGGAATCGACATTGATAATCTTAGGATGCAAGACGCCGTCGACACGCTCAGGCAGTGGGTTGGCGAAGATGAAGGTTGCCGTTTTGTGGTCACTCCGAATGTTGATCACGCAGTTTTGTTACAAGAAAACCAACCGTTACGCGACGCCTATGAGGACGCTCATATGGTTTTGGCAGACGGGCATCCCATTGTTTGGGCATCGCGTTTGTTGAAGCAGCCATTACCCGAAAGAGTCGCCGGTTCGGAGCTCGTTCCGGCGTTGTTTGATTCCTACGATCAATCTGAGGAACTGACGGTGTTCCTGCTGGGAGCGGCCCCGGGGGTTGCCCAAACCGCAGCAAAGAACATGGAGGCACAGTGGCCAAACATCAAAACGGTCGGAATCTACAGCCCACCGATGGGGTTTGAAAAAGACGACGCCCAATGCGACATTATTCTCCAGCGTATCTCCGCCTGCAAACCCGATGTTGTGGTGGTCGGGCTCGGAGCGCCAAAGCAAGAGCTATGGGTTCATCGGCACTTTCAATCCATCGACGCCAAAGTCGCACTGTGCGTTGGAGCGACGATCGATTTTCTGGCCGGGGAAAAGAAACGTGCACCGCTTTGGATGCAGAAAAATGGTCTGGAATGGATGCACCGAATGTGCAGTGAACCCAAACGATTGGTCAAACGTTACGCCAAAGACGCTTGGATCTTTCCGCAATTGGTACTCAAGCAGCTGAGCACTAAATGAAGACTCGCCGGTTGTAAATGATCCATTCCACCATCAGCAGGATCAAACCGCCCATCAACAGCCACCGCCAGAACTCTTTCCTTTCCGGGATTTGAGATGTCACGCGCTGCAACTGAGAGTAGCCAAGATTTAAATCCGCGCGTACCGCGATATTGCTTTCGTTGGCGTCCATGAGATTGACGGCAATGCGTTGGTCGACGATGCCGCTAAGGGCGTCCGAAACTTCATAGATCCCTGAAGTTTCGGTGTTTGAAAACACAAAAGTTCGGTCAGCTTGTGGTCGTATTTCTGTCGTTTCACCGCCGGGGGATTGGATTTTGATTTTCTCAAGAGGAATCGACGGTTTGATCGTCATCAAATCGCCGGGGTGGAGATTGGCACCAGCAGAGAAAGCCGAAATCCCGCTCAGGTCTTCAATCACATTTTGCATAAAGATCGGGAAACTGAGTTTTTTAGGCCAATCAGAGTTAACGTACGTTTCGCCGTTTTCGTCTGTTTCGATGATGGAAAATCCCATGACCAAATCTAAATAACCTTCCCGCGGTCCAAGCACAGCAATCGATCCAGTCGTGGATTCGATCAAGGACAGGCTGCCTTGTGGCCCTTCGAGGTCGCGACTGTTAACGATGGTTAGCCCGCCGATTTTGACCGCCGCCATGATTGGATGGGCACCGTCATAATCCAGCACCGGCGTGGGGGAATGTACAGCGCTGCGATTCCATTGATCTCCCAAGGGAATCTGGTTCCAAATCATCGTGTTGCACAGGGGCATCGTTTGGGGCACCAGCGAATCATATATCGCCAAATCGTAATACCCTTCTTGGGCGCGTTGAAGGTAGGTGCTGTCGTTTAAATACTCAGCCCCGTGAAATTCAACGTTGGTGCGTTTCGTGATCGCGTCGGTGCTGCACGCGTAACGAAAGTAGGGAGTATTTTCGCTGATGATGATGACGTTGGTTTTCCGAGGCGGATTGAGCACCGCGAAAGCTTCGTTGTCCAACATGAAAACGTCTTCGTCGTCGATTTTCAATTGTACGGTCGTGGGTTGGTTAACCGATGCCGATTCACCTGAGAGATTGAAACTGATACCCTTGGTGCCACCTGCGGTAACCAAAATGTCACCAACGGCGTCTTGCAGGGCGTCACCGACGTAGAACGAAACATCGACCGTTTGGTCGACGTCATCGGAGTTTTGAAGCCGCGCAAAAATTTGCACTGAACCATCGATGGCCGAAGGTTCACCGACCGAAAACGCGGTGATGCCGACATTGGTCGGCCGATTTTCAAATGAACCAACGGCATGGTATTCAGGACTGAGCGATCCTGGCGCAAATCGTGGCACTTGGCGAACGCCTCCATCACTGTAAATGTACAACACTGCATCGAGGGCGTCGGCGACTTGTACGTCCAACGCGCTCGCTTTGTCGCTGGAGCGGCCGGGATTTGCCAACCCCGCGGCGGCGGTGAGTGCTTCGTTGAGATCGCTGGTGCGTTGGGTCTGTTTGATTTGGGCCAGTTTGCGTTGCAGTTCCGATTTGTTGCTGGTGTAAGATTGCTGGACGCTGGCCGAATCAGAGAAACTGATCAGCATCGCCGACGAACCGGCGGGCATGTTTTGGATTGCGTTGCTAATTTCCAGTTTGGCGGTTTCTAATCGTGGTTTGCCCTGTGCGTTATCGGTTGCCGACATGCTGGCGGAGTTGTCGATCAGAAAGATGAAACGTGCGCCTACCAGTTCGGTGCCATCGCAACCCGGTCGTAAACACGTCGCCAACAACATCAGGGCAAACAACACTTGCAGAAATAACAAAAGGTTGCGACGCAAACGCTGCCAGAAGCTATTGACGTGCATGTCCTCAATCGTCTTGGACCACAGGTAGGTGCTTGGCACTTGGACCGGCGTCCGACGGAGTTTTAAGAAGTACAGCAAAAAGATCAGAGGCGGCACCATCAGCAGTGTCAACCAACTCCACCAGGGGAGGCTGGAGGTCATGAAATTCATCGGACCAATCCCCGTTGTCGAAGGTAACGCGCAACCAATCGGTCGACCGATCGTTCGGTGCTGGTCATGGTGTAAACGATGCCTCGTTTCGAACTAAAATCACGCGCCTGTTCGATGAAGTTAGCCAGCGTGCCGCGGTATCGATCGATCAAACGCTGGCTGACGCTGATTTCGGCAACGTCGGCATCTTCGCAGTCGACCAGTTTTAAATCACCGGTGATGTCAGGGTCGATTTCTTCTTGAGAGAGGATGTGAATTAAGTAAACATCCATTTGTTGAGCGACCAGATATTTCAGCGCCTCTTGATAGCCCGATTTGTCCATCAGATCGGTGATCAGCAAGAGAATGCCTTTGCCTGCGTTGCGCAGGCAGAAGGAACGTACCGCTTGGGTTAGTGAAACGTCGGAACCGGTGGGAAGTTCTTCCAGATACTTCATCATTTCCCAAAGGTTTTTGCGGCCGCGAAAAACGGGAACCGAATTTTGTTTGGAACCGATTAGCGGTTCGATTTTGACTCTGTCGGATCGGCACAGCCCAATGTAGCCCAGAGACGCGGCCAATTGTTTGGCGTAATGTAGTTTCGTCGGTCGCCCGAACTGCATCGATTCACTAACATCGATCAGCGTGTAGAAATGGAGGTCTTCTTCTTCAAGGAAAAGTTTGAGGAATAGCTTATCCAATCGGGCGTACATGTTCCAATCGACAAAACGGAGGTCATCGCCGGCGACGTAATTACGAAAGTCCGCAAATTCGACGCTTTGTCCTTTTCGTCGACTGCGGCGTTCCCCCTTCATGCGTCCCCGAAAAATTTTACGACTCACAAGCTCCATTTGTTCCAGCTTCACCATCAACGCAGGGTCAATCAACGGCGTTGGGTGGGGCGTTGTTGAGAGAGTTTCTTGGGCGGATTTTGCGGGTTTCCCTAGGGTGTTCATGTTTGCTGCCCCCGAGAGGCTGTCGCCGGGAATTTGAGGATGCGGGCCTGCGGTGAGTTCACCAGTGGCTGTGGCTTTGTCCGGGCGTCAATTCCGGCATTCAATCAAGCCTACCAGCGTTTTGGGCCAATTGCAATTTAACCGCAGTAACCCCGTTTGACGATGTAGCGATCGTGCAATACATTAACCTCTGTTGAGAAAGCCTGTTTGAGGGTGGACTCCGCGAGGAGAAGCTGTGAACCGGGTCAGGCCTGAAATATGGAGCAGCTCTAAGCGGTGTACTTTTGTGCGGAGTCCTCCCCCAGGCAGGTTTTTTTTGCGCCGGACAAGGCCATTTCCCGTCCGGTGTTAGGTCATCGGTTGCGGTGACGTTTCATGCCAGATCGCTTCGTTTCCTGAGAGATCGATTGGCAATTTCTGATTGGGCGTGACGTAAACCAATTCGTGCCGAAGCCTTTGATGGGCGTGTTGGTCGTTGACGATGGCCGACAATTCATACTCAAGTTCAGCATCGTAGTTGTCGGCGTCAAGATCGATCTGCGAGTTCCGTGAGGGTGCGACGTATTCTACGGGAATGGCATCAAAGGTTTCGACCTGTGTTTCGAAATGACGCGGTTTCTTGAGGGCCGGCTGCTTCAACGTCGGTTCGGCAGATTGTTCGACGGGGGCGCGGACGGCATTTTCAAACACGATCGTTTCGTGATCCTCTTGTGCATGTTGCGTTGATCGATCTCCAAAACGTACCGGTTTGGCCTGATGCTCGTACACTTCTTTGTGGTCGGGTAGAATTCGGACATCGGCTCCCAGTTCATGGAATAGGTCGCGCATGTGGTCGTGGCAAGTGAACATCAAAATTTGATATCCGTTACGGGAGAAATCGCATAGGACTTCTGCCGCGGCGCGTGTTCTTCGGCCGTCAAAGTTGACCAACACATCGTCCAGCACCATGGGAATCACCGCGCCGCGCCGGGCGTAAGCTCCCACCAACGCCATGCGAAGGCTAAGATAGACCGCTTCACGGGTTCCCCGGCTAAGTTTGTCAACGGGGATCGTTTCCCCTTCGTGGTTGTCGACTAAAAGTTCTTCGCCGGTCAAACGAGTCCAAATCCTGACGTAGTGATTTTCTGTTAAACGCGTCAAATAGTTGGAAGCTTCCTTTAATGTTTCAGGCTGTCGTTTGGATTCGTAACTTTCTCGAATCAGCTCCAGCATTTGCGTACTGACGGCCAGTTTTTGCCACTCCTTTTTCAGTACCGTAATTTTGGCGTCGATGATATTAAGTTCCATCCGAGCCTGATCCATGCGCGAATCTTCGCCCAGTGCCTTGACCTCTTGAAGGAATTCACCGCGTTGCTGCTGGAGATTGGCCTGGCTGGTTTTTAGTTCCTCGATGGTTTTCAGTACCGATTCCCAGTGTTTTTCCAATCCCGACTGACCATAGGCCTCCATCAGTGCGGTCAAGTCCTCCTGTTTGTAGTTGGCCCCCAACCCAGCATCGATTTGCTCAGAAAGGTTATCCCGTTTTTGAATTAGCTTACGACGGTCTTTGTGCTTGATGTCGAACTGCCGATAAAGTTCTTCGGAATCGGCACCCGCGCTGGTCAGCAGTCGCTGGCGTTTGCCGAGTGCTTTATCGAGCTCCCGTTTTGTTTTCTGTAGGCGGCTGCGAAGGGTTTTGTATTTATTGGCTAGCTCTTTTCTGGCACCAACCATCGCTCTTTGGTCGTTGATCGCGCTATTGATCTGATTTAATCGGTCGGTCAGGCTATCATTTTTGAACTGTACGCCGGTTTCGTACAGCATCGTGTTGATGCGTTGGTTGAGCGCGGTAAGCTCTTTCTGGCGTTGGTTTTTCTCGGAGGTTAATTGCTCCAATCGCAGATGGAAGGTGCCGATGCGTTCGCTGCGTTGAGTGATTTCCTTCAACTGGTGGGGGAGAAGTGCGTCGGGCAATCCTGCCGTCCTCAAAGATGCTTGCCATTGACCGCGCACCGTTTCGATGGTTCGTTCTTGGGTCTGGATGTGACGACGAATTTCATCTGCCATCGCTTTGGATTTTTGAATGCGATTCTCCATCGGCACTAAATCCTGCAGACGCGTTAAGCGCCCCTCGGCGTCTTTGAGATTGATGTCCCATTGGCCGGTCGCAGTGGCGGGCAGCTGTTGTTCGATTTCCTCACGTTCGTGTTTGGAGCGCTTCATCTGTTGACGGTTGATCTCCAGCTGGTGCCGGAAATCATCCAGTTCGTCCTTGGCAATTTTTTCCCAATGGTACTTGAGGCTGATGGAGGCAAAGAACGCAACCAGGCCGCAGAGCATCAAAACTAAGCCGCCCGAGGTGGAAGCCTCCGCTAGGGCGCCGCCGATGTTCAACAGGCCGAATCCCAAGAGGATCATGCCGGAGATGAACGCCACGCCGATGATCGAAAGTTTGTTCACCGGAAGAACTTGTTCGGCAACGATTGAGTCGATATCGCGTTCTAAACCCAACCGCGATCGGTTGAGTTTATCGATCTTTTCCTCTAATTCGATGCGGCGGCGTAGCCGGCTGACGTGTTTCGAGGTTTCTTCGTAGGATTCGTTAGGGTTGATGTCGCCGAAGGAGCTGCCGATACGTTTTTTGGTTTGGGTGACCTCGAATTCTGTTCTGTCGAGCTCCTCTTTAAGTTTCGTCATCCGCTCCAGTTCGGACGTCAATTTGCCACCGGCGTCTTCAAGCTGCCGCAGGCCACGGTTGCCGAGGTCGCGCACGTCTTTGGCGCGAATTTGTAGTTGGCTGCCCAGCCCATCGACTTCGCTGACCATGCTGTTTTCGATTTTGTCGATCTCTTCCTGCAACTGGAGGACTTGCCGTTCAAGGGATTCGACCCACGGTGAATGTTCCGAGATCGCTTCGATGCGAGACTTCTGAGCGTAGAGTTGCCGGTTGATCGGCAACGCCATGGCTTCCTTTTTGATTTTCTTGCGTTGCTGTTTAATCTGTTCGATGCGTTCTTTTTGTTGGGTAATCCGCGCGTTGCACTGGTCGAGCTGCTCAACAGAAACGTCGCGCGGATTGGGCAACGTACCGTAGGCGGCGATCTGTTGGTCGATCAATCGGCGACTTTGCCAGCGCGCGCTGATTTGGATTGCGATCTCCAACAAGCGGCTTTCGCGTTCGACGTTTTCAAGTTCCACGTCGATGTCGGCCAGCTGATGGGTTACGTCGGTGACTTCCGCAGCGATGCGCGACCAGCGTTTAGAACGCTGTTTGAGGTCTTCAATTTCGCGGGTTAACTTGGCCCGGCGATTGTTCAACAGCGCTAGTTTCGATTCTTTCACGGGATCCGATGCCCAGATCTCCTCACGCCGGCGACGGAGGTCTTTCATCACGTCGATCAACGACACGCGATCCATGCCACTGGTAAGTTTATACAAATGCTCCGCCGCGTCGGTTGAATTGAGCGCGCCGAGTTCCTGGATCTCCCGTAGTCCAATCGCGAACACATTGTTAAAGATCGATTCGTCGATGTCCGACATCAAGGCATTTAATTGAGCCCGGCCGTGGACCGACCCGTCGTTGCCGTCAATCACCGTTAGATCCCCGATGGGGTCTGAGTGTCGGTTGGGATCGACGTGGCGTTGGACTTCGTAGGTGCCCGCTGGCGTCATTAGGTCGACCGAACCACCGGCCAAACCACCGTAAACCGGCGGGGTATATTTGCTTAACCGATCCGGGGAAAAACCGAACATCATCGAACGGATGAATTTCATCATCGTCGTTTTACCGGCCTCGTTCTGGCCACAGAACAATGTCAGATGTTCTGAAACGCCGTCAACTTGCAGGCCCTTCCAGACGCCAAATCCGTCGACGTTTAGATTGTCTATTTTCACCGCATGCTCTCCCTGAGTTGTGGTTGGACTGGCTTCCGGCCGGTCGTTGTGTTGCTAACGTTGCGTGTCCATCGGCGATTGCCCATCGGCGATCGTCTGTCTGCGATTGTTTATCGGTGCTTGTTTATCGGTGCGTGTTTGTCGGGACATGTTTTACGTCCGCTTCATGGGGATTGAGCGCGACGGTTTTGGGGGCGTTTGGGGGCGTTATTCGATTTCGATTCCCAGTTCGATTTCGTTGGAACTGATTTCGGCGATTTCTTTGTGGGCCGCTAGGTACTCGATGCCGACCATGCCTGTTTTACGTAGGATGGAGTCGCGGCTTTCACGACTGACGAAACCGATGTCGCCTATGGTGTCCCCTTTGACCGCTTGGGGAATGTATTGGTGCAGGTTCAACTTTAGCGAATCATCGCTTTGGTAACGCGCCACGGCGCGCATGTATTCGCCGAGAATCGTGTCTTCTTCGTACCAGTTGGATGGCAAATTTTTTGGGGCTTCGACTTTGACATCGGTCGACCAGACGGCTTGTTCTCCGCGTCCGAATTCGTCTCGTAGCCACTCCAACAATTCTGCTGCCCATTCGGATTTGCGAATGCGGGGATTGAATTCGCCTTCGGTGGCTAAATACCATCGCGTCAGCACGAGCTGTTCGGGAGAGTCGCCAACCAGTTTCATCGCGCGTTCGGTGAGTGATTCTTTGAGGGCTTTGACGCTGACGTTTTCACTGATTGCTACCTTTTGCGGAATGAACCGCACCAAATCAGATTCGACGGTTTGAACGCGCAGCTTTCCTTTGCCATCGACGCGACAGAGTTTAAAGCCGTGGGCCCCGGTTTCTTGGGGGCGACGTCCTTGAGGTGTACCGGGGTAGACGCCGATTGTTTCTGATTTCTCAAATGTGGTCGATTTGTGTTTCCCCCCTAACGCCCAATAATGAATGTTAGCGCCGGTCAGGTTACCCGATTCGAATGGCCCGTAGGTCATGCCGATGTTGAAGATGTCCGATTCGCTGCCATCGAAATCGTTAAGGGAAAGACGCTTTGAATCAAATCCGCTGGCAAAGATCGCGCAAACGCGCTCACCATCGCGCCGGTGTTCGATCTCGTCGATGATGGAGGATGAAAATGTGATCACGTTGTCGGGCAACGCTACTGAACTGGGCCATCGATCCGGAAAATCTGACTCGCCGCCGGACCAGTAAATGTGGATATTCTTTTCCGCCAGCCGTTGGAATTGCGATAGCAAAAACGCGTAAGCCCGCGCACTGCCGGATTCGACGTCGAACAAATCGCCGGTCAACAACACAAAATCGACGCGCTCCGCGACCGCCAGATCGAAGACCTTGCTGGCCGCGTCGTAAGGAGCGTTTGCCAAACGTGTCTTCAGGTGGGCCGGAAATTCGGTGAGACCGCTGATAGGTTGGTCGAGATGAAAGTCGGCCGCGTGTATGAATTTGATAGCGTCTGCCATCGGAAGCCCTCCTTGTGCCTCTTCAGCGAAATGTCCTTAAACTTTAAAGATTGCCTAAAGTCTATCCAGTTCCCAATCCGCCTCCTATATCAAAGTGGTGGCCAGAATAGTTGAGGGCGTGCTAGCGTTTGGTTTCGTGACGGCGCCGGTAGACAACGGAGGCTGTTGATCCGGCCCCTGAGGGATTCAAGGCCAAAGCGGGCATCGATGAACCATCCAAGGCCCACCTGCTTCGGATAAGCCGATCATTCATTATTCTACCGGCTGCGTTGCAACAGGCGTTGCGATGAGATAGCTTGAAGGCGATCTGGAGTCGTCCAACTGTTTGATACCACCGCACTATTATGACGGTGCATCGGTAAACGGTCCTTTGGGGCATTCTGCCTCAGAGACGCGTGGGCGGCGATCGCTCAGGTTTTCGGAGCTCTGATTTCCCGATGTTTCGTCGTTGAAGTGGGCTTAGTGATTCGGCGGCCTGTGCGACCGTGTTTTTTTCGTTGGCACCAACGCCAACCTGTTACTGAACTAGGATTCTCTCAATATGGCTGAAACTCCTTCCCGGCCCCCCGGACGACCTACCGTTGCCGGTTTGCCCAGTTTTGCTGATCGCTTGTTTTTAGGGCAGTTCGCCGGCGACGAGTTAATGCCCTACTTTGAGCAGCTTGAAAACGCGGCGGCCTCTGGCGATTCGATGGTCGCCAAAACGAAAAACTATTGTCAGGAGTTTGTTTTCCCTGATCGTATTGATCAGCACATGCGGCTGCCGGCGGGCATTATCAAAGGCATGGGCAACCTTGGCGTGACCGGCATGACAGTGGAAAAGGAGTTAGGCGGCAACGAGATGTCGACCTTTAACTTTTGTCGCGTGCTGGAAGTCCTCGGTGGGCATTGCGGATCGACCGCTGCGATGGTGAGACTGCAGAGCTGCGTCGTTTTGAATCTGCTGCGGACTTACGGTTCAACCGAGCAACAGAGAAAATGGATTCCGGGGATCGCTTCAGGTGACCAAACCGGAGCGTTGGCGATCACCGAGGAGCTCGCCGGGAGCGATTTCGGCAACGTACACACCGCCGCTGAACCTCAAAGCGATGGCAAGGGATATAAGATAACCGGTAAAAAGCGCTGGATCGCTAACGGCAGCGAAGCTGATCTGTTGATCGTGTTGGCGCGTACGCCGGATGACTATCTTCCTTGGGGAAACGTCAGCGCTTTTTTAGTGCCCGGCAACGCCGAAGGTGTTTCGATTGATAACTGTACCCAAAACAAGCTTGGCTTAAAAGGCGTTTCCGTCGCAACGATCGCTTTTGAGAATGTCGTCGTGGCGGGCGCTGATTTGCTGGGAAGCGCGGGGGCTGCCGTTGCGATGGTAGAAAAGGTCACCGTATTAGATCGGATCGCGTCTGCCGCCACGGCAGTAGGCGTTTTGAAAAGTCTGTTACAGGCGATGGTCATCCAAGCGCAAACTCGTACTCAGTTTGGGAAAACGATTGGCAGTTTTGGGCAAGTCAAACAGAAGATCGCTGAAGTCGCGGCTAATCTTTACGCTTTGGAGGCGACGGTTTATCACGTTGCTTCGCAGTATGACTGTGACCGGGCGTCGGTTACACGCGAGTCACAAATGTTGAAACTTTTTTCCAGCCAATCGTTGTGGAGCGCGGTTAACGATGCGATGGACGTTTTGGGAGGTAACAGCGTCTTCAAAACCAATCCCTTAGAACGTGTAATGCGGGATGTCCGCCACAGTTTGATTTCCGAAGGCAGCAACGATTTGCTTAAACAGCAGATCGCCGGCCAACTCAACGGGATTGAAGACGCCGCGCCGGCTTCCCCCAGCCCCAAACACCAATGGTGGAATACGGCCGGCAGGATGTTGCCGACATTCCCGACCATTGATGTGAAACACGAACACCTCCGTTTTCACGCGCGCTGGTTAGCCAATCATATTGGAAAATTTGGTCGGTGTTGTCGATCGTTGGACAGTGCAGTGGAGGAGGACGGTTTGCAAAAAGGTCGTGTGGCGGAACTGGCCACGAACCTATTGGTGTCCAGTTGCACGTTCGCCAAACTTTCAGCGTTGATGGTCAATGGAACGATTCCCGAACCTGAAAAACAAATCGATTTTGATGCCGGTTCTTTATTCTTACAGCAATCCAAAACCCGCGACCTTGATTTGTTAGAACAGTTAAACATCAATTTGGACGGTGAAAAAGCGGCCGTCGCCGACCACTGGCTGACCCGGCGGTTTGAGAATGCAAATGGTCCTCTCCCGGCGACAACATCTGAGAAACCAAAAGCCCAATGACTGGTGGGAAATTCACTGATTTGTTCCCGTTGAGCGTTTATCGTGCGGGTGTTGGGTTGGAAGAATCATTACGTCGCCGTTTGACTGAAATTATCCTAACCGATGAACAACGAAAGCCGACGCCGGTCGATGAAGAAACCGCATGGCTGGGCGACGCGTCGGGGCATGAGTTTCTGTTTGAGGTGCCCGAGTTTGGTCCGCTGTTTGAGAAGATCGCGGCGTCAGTCAAATGCTATGTCGCAGGGTTGGGCATACGGCCCGAACGGTTGAATTTCTACTTTCAAAGATCGTGGGCCACAGTCAGCCGGCAAGGGCAACGCATTTTCGAACACGCCCACGTGCAATCGCATATTTCGTTTGCCTACTATTTGCAAAAACCCGGCGACGGCGGAGGGATCTATTTCAGTATCGCCGAACATCCTAATGAATTAGCCGAAGGCCTGTTTACGTTGCAAAAATCCGAGGATGGGATTTTGTCTCCGGCAGGGGCCCTGCGCGGAATAAACCGATGTTATTTGGAACCCGAACAGGATGAAATCATTATCTTCCCGTCCAAGACGCTGCACAGCACCGCGCCCAACATGACGACGATGCCGCGTGTCTCTATTTCTGCCGACGTGGTGCTGACCCTTAGAGATAGCGGCGGTCATGAAACGCTGATGCCTCCGGTGGAACGTTGGAAACGGTTTTAAACGCGCGGCCGGTTGACCAATCTACATCAGCCCCAACGCCACTCAGGCCTGCCGTCGATAATTGCCTGTTCATCTCCAATTTTATTCATCTGGGATTTCAGTGGCAAGTTTGGAAACCGTAGTGGGATTAACGCCAATCCACCCCGCTCATTCACTCGAAACGGTAAGTTTGGGGGCGCGCTCGGTGCTACAACGTTCCGGGAAGAACCTTTTGCTTACTGGTCGTTGTTCATTGGTGAGAGCTTATTCGTTTGGCGTGGAGGTGTCGGTGAGTTCGGCGTACTGTCCTTCGGCCAGTCCGCTGCGAATGAGATGCCCTAACCATTCGGGGGCGGGTGCGAATTTTCGTTTGAATCGGTACGCTAGGTAATCGCCAATGGCTGACCACCACAGTTTCCGTTGGCTGGCCCCCCAGTCGGTGCCTTTGCGGATCATCGCGCGGCCCTGGCCCAAGAAGTACTGCCGAATGTATTCTTCGTTGACTCTTTGGGAATCAATCACATGAACGACGCGCGCTTCGGGGGTCCAAACCCCTTTTAAATCCGCCGCTAACATTTGACGCATCACGTCAAGTTCGTCTTCGCCAAGAACACTTTCTTTGCGCCGGCCAAGGTTTACGTCAAATCGAAACGCGCGTTGCACCGTCGTGCGCACCGCAAAATTGGCACCGTATGGGAGGCAACGGTTGGACAATTCCAACGGCTGATCGCCCAGTTGTCGATCGGCGAAACAGCCTTTCAAGGTCTCCCAATTTTCTTCGACCCAATCGGGGCACGTTGGTTGGAGCTTTGCACAGATGGGGCCTCCAAAAAACGCGACTTCGGAATGGTCGTCGGCGCAATTGATCATTTTTTGGACCCAAAACGGATCGACCACGACATCGTCATCAGTCCACATCACGAGATCGCTTTGGAGGTGATCGATGGCGCGGTTTCGGCTGTAAGTGTGTCCCTGTTGTGGTTCGAACAACGAAACAAATCGATGGCGAACAAAGAACTTGTGTGCCGCGAACCGATCGATTACTTCTGAGGTTTCATCGGTGCTGTTGTTGTTAACGACGATAATTCGCAGTTGACGATCGTAAGGCACAATTAGTCTGGTCAGCGAATCGAAGGTTTGTGATAGCTGTGTGGCGCGATTCCAAGTACAAATTACGATATCGATCGAATCGACGCGCGGGAATGGCGGTCGGGTTAAATCGAGATCAGTTTCCATCATGGGTAACCGATGTTGATCGGCTTTTTCAGTGGGAAGGCGGACACTGCGATATGATAACAACTGGTTCGCCGCTAACAACTCGCCACCGCCGATAACAAACCGCCTTTCATAAAGGCTTCTACAGAAATTTTAGCATATCTATGACTTCGTCCGATCGCTCTTCCGTTGGTTCCTCCCCGCGCCGTTCCGTCGGCGGTTTTGAGGGGTTGAAATTTGACAACCGTTTCACACGCCAACTACCGGCGGATCCCGAAATAAGTAATGAACGTCGGCAAGTTACCGGGGCCTGTTTTTCGCGTGTGCCCCCCACCCCTGTTGCAGCGCCAAAATTGGTGGCCTACTCACGCGAGGTGGCGGAATCTATGGGGATGGATTTAGCGGATTTTTCTTCACCGGAGTTCGTGAGAAGGTTTACGAAAATTTTTGCAGGCAATGAAATACTTAAGGGCATGGACCCTTATGCGATGTGCTATGGCGGACACCAATTTGGCAATTGGGCGGGGCAATTGGGCGACGGACGGGCCATCAATTTGGGGGAAACGGTCAATGACCGGGGGGAGCGTTTGGCGTTGCAATTAAAAGGCGCCGGTGCGACGCCCTACTCTCGCAGCGGTGACGGCCTGGCGGTCCTGAGATCTTCTGTGCGTGAATTCCTCTGCAGTGAAGCCATGTTCCATCTTGGCGTGCCGACGACCCGAGCGCTCAGTTTAGTCACCACCGGCGAAAAAGTCATGCGTGACATGTTCTACAACGGCAATGCGGCCTATGAAGCGGGGGCGATTGTCTGCCGAGTCGCGCCTTCGTTTACGCGGTTTGGAAATTTCCAAATTTTTGCGTCACGTGGGGACAACAAAACGCTGATTCAGTTGTTGGACTATACGATTGCAACTGATTTTCCCAAAATCGATGCACTTAGTAAAAGTAAAACGGAGAAGTACACGCTGATGTTTCACGAAGTCTGTCGCACGACTTCAGATCTAATGGTGCATTGGATGCGTGTTGGATTTGTCCATGGCGTGATGAATACTGACAACATGTCGATATTGGGGCTGACGATTGATTACGGTCCGTATGGTTGGTTGGAGGATTTCGATCCCATGTGGACGCCCAATACCACCGACGCTCAGGGACGCCGGTACTGTTTTGGAAATCAACCGGGGATCGCTCAGTGGAATCTGTTGCAATTGGCTAACGCGATTTATCCCGTGGTCGGCGATGCGAAACCGCTTCAAGAGGGGTTAGAGATCGCGGCGGAAACTTATAAAAGCAGTTGGCAAACCATGATGGCGGCAAAACTGGGACTGCAAAGTTTTGACGAATCGACCGACGAAACGCTGACCGATCGTTTGGCCGAAGTTTTACAATTGGCCGAAACGGACATGACAATCTTTTATCGAAAGCTTGCCAACGTACCGGCTCTGCAGACCACCCCACCGAGCGCTGACGATTGCATCGCGGTGCTGATCGATGCGTACTACCTCCCAGAACAGTTGACACCGGAAGTCAAAACACAAATCGCCGATTGGGTGCGCGACTATCAAAAACGGATTTCCCGTGACGCGTCTGATGAGGACCAACGCAAACGTAGAATGAACGAAGTGAACCCTAAATACGTGCTGCGGAACTATCTGGCTCAACTTGCGATCGATAAAGCTGAAACCGGTGAATTTTCAGCAGTGGCCGATCTTTTAGAGGTACTGAGAAATCCCTACGCCGAACAGCCTTCCCGGGAGTCCTTCGCTGAAAAACGTCCCCAATGGGCTCGCAATCGTCCCGGTTGTTCGACGTTGTCTTGCAGTTCCTAATGTCGACCATGGATCATCACAATACTTCGGGCCGATCGATCAAGTGTCACTTGGTTGAATCGCCAATCGCCGATCGCCAATCGCCGATCGCCAGTCGTCACGCGATTCATTGCCCGCACCTGATCGGGTCACCGACAGTAAAGCAGCAACAGCGCACCGCACAAAAGTGCCACCGCGATGCAATCCCTCAAACCTAATCGGTGGCTATCGGCTCGGAAGCGGATGAAATTAAGCATCGCACCTGTCGGGCAACCGAAGCGACAGTAGGCCATCGGTGAAACGAAAGAAAACAGCAGCCCCACGGCAAACACCCCGATCGTCGCCCAACCAGCGACCGATAAATCGAAACCGTCGAACGGTTCGATCGCAGCCAAACTGAAATTTGATCCTGAGACCGCAGTTACCACGACGACGGTCAATAATATGATCGGCACACAACGCAGCCCAAATACTGCGCGGCGCGGAAGCTTCACGGTCCACGGGATGATCCGTTTGACGATCGGTGACCGAGCCCATTGTTGCATCGCGCCAAAGGGACAGATGTGTTGGCAGTATGGCTGGTGTTTTGAGAACATCGGCACCGCCACCGCGGCAAAGCTGAGCAAAACTAAACCCGGTGCCAAGGTCCACGGAACGGTGTGTGCAGCCCACCCCGCCAAGGACGCTTGGGACAACATGTGGCCGCTGTAAAATCCCAACAACACAACGACAGCCACTTGATAACCCATTCGCAACCAGCGATTACTGGAGAGTTTTGTGAGAGAAAAGGCGACTCCGACTATGGTCAATACAATCGTCACTGCGTCTGCCACGTAGGACCACCGATCGCGGGTCATCGGTTGCAATCCAAGTGCAGTACCTTGCGTGGCGGGGGTGACGGTTTTTAAGACCGCCGTTGTTGCCAATGGAATTGCTTCGGCAACTTTGATACTGGTCATTGTTGCACCAGAAATCCCTTCGATACCCATTTCTTGTGGGTGCATCCTTGCCAGCTCCGATAACGTTTTGCCTTTGTATTTTTTTTGAAACGAATAATCGTCATCTAAATAAAATGCGTAAGGTTGATTGTCGTAGGTTTGGTCTACCACCAGACCGATGCAGGTGAGTTCTCCGGCTTCTTCTCGCAGACCGATCAGTGTAGCGGTGGGCCCCTGATAGCCAATCAAATCGTCGGCCACCGGAGAAGTCGATAGGGCTTGGCCGATCGTATTGCCTTGGCCGTCTTGGACTTCAAACATAAAAGGTCGGTCTGTGGGAGTCACAAGGCGCGCAGCGGAGAAAAGCATTTGAATCTTTTCCAGGCTAGGTTGTGCGTTGAATTTCAACGCCGGTTTTCGGCCACTGATCCGTTTGGCGACCGACGCGATCATTGCGTAACTGGTCAGTGTCGCTCCGGAAACCGCGTCGATATCGGCCCATGATTTTTGCGATTGATCTCCAAACCCTTTGAATGATTCGAAGAACTGCGGTGTTTTTTCGATTAGGTCGACGTGTTCGGTTGTGTCACGGCTGCTGAGGATGCCGATCGACAAAATCTGGTGGGCGATGTCGAGGGCGATCAAACAGTCCGTCGGCCCAGAAAAACCGGTGATGTCATCGGAAGTAGGCGATGTCCGGATAACCAAGCCGTGTTTTTCACCGTTGGTGACTACGTTCCATTCGCCAGCGCTGCCCGCGGGTTCAAGTGTCGCGGGTGTTTGGCCGGTGAAGGCTGATTCGACGAACGAAATCGCAGTAGGATCAGCCGAAAGATCGTAGTCCACATCGGAGACGCTTTGATTGGCACAACGAATAACAATTACGATTCCCACCAGCACCAACATCCGCAATCGGTGGACCCACCGGCCGATCGCAGAAGAATTCTGCGGCGATGGGAGCGGTATTACGGGCAGTTGAGAAAGCGCAGATGGCACGGGCAAATCACTTCACTGGTGCCAGTTGAACGGCATCAACACAGACCACCCCGTCGGCTTCTTTAGCGTCGAAGATGATTTCGACTCGGCTTCGTCCTTCGAGCGTGACTTCGCCGATCGACTGAAATGATGACTTTAAATTGGGGGCTTGCCGCATGTCGACAGAGAAGTCTTTTTGTTTATCGCTGAACTTAACGATCACTTTGGCATTGGAGGCGCGATTTTCGTGGGGACGCCAGCTAATTCGCACGTCGTGCTTGCCAGATTTCTTATTGCGAAGCAGGAATCGCATAGACGCGTCTGTTTTAGCCAAAGCGTATTGGTATCCTTTACCATGAAATCCTTTGATCTTCTGCCCGTTTTTCCAGACACCTTGGTTTTGGGCCATCGAATCGTCCATGGCGATGCCGCCGGCAATTTTTAATCTTTGGGCGCTAGGGGGAATGTCGCCGGCTTGTTCTGGCATGACGATGGCGTCTCGCACGGTGGGGCGTTTGGCTTGCCCCGGTAGTTTCAACAATTTATCCATCTCTTCCCAGTAACGTTCGTAGACTTCGCGCGGCGAACAGTCTCGCAAACGACAAATAGACGCCGCTTTGCCTACGACTTCGCCCATCATGCCGCATGTTTTCATCACCCGGACTGTCCCCAACGCCTCGTGGGTGACGCTGGCACAGCGTCCGACGATGAAAAGATTTTTGATGTTCTTTGAATAGAAGCATCGATAGGGCACCGGGTAACCGATGTTGCGGTCGATCGCGCGATCATGCACGGCTTTGGAAATGAAGGGGTTGTCGGGGAATTTTTTGGCGTATTCTTCTTTGGGGTAGTGCAAGTCAATAGACCAAGTCGTCGGGACGCAGCCATCTTTGAAGACTCGTTTTTTGGCGATGTCTTCCTGAGTTAAATGAACGTCGCCGATCAACCGACGGGACTCGCGTGTACCGCCAACGTAGGCGACCCAAGTGAGAAATGCCGTTTTATGATCGTCGGCTCCGTCTCCGTTCTTCATCGCATTGAAGGCTCCGAACACTGCCCGTAGATTCCAATCACGAATTCCTTC
This sequence comes from uncultured Pirellulaceae bacterium, assembly GCA_937944405.1. Classification (GTDB taxonomy): domain Bacteria; phylum Planctomycetota; class Planctomycetia; order Pirellulales; family Pirellulaceae; genus Mariniblastus. The sequence continues at coordinate 27,156 of CALDYR010000102.1, read as the reverse complement.
GGCGTCGTACAAAGGGTCTTTGTCAAATCCACTTTCCCAAAACCATTGTCCGTGATGGTCACGAGGGTAAGGAAAATCTTCCATCGTCAGGTCTAATGCCCAGTCCTGGGTGTTGGGGAATTCAACGGTCGCAGCCTGTTCATCCCAAGCCCACATATTGCTCATCCCCATCCGACCGCCGGGAGTCATTTCCCATTGAGCTTCGACCAAGAACCCAAGCGTTCCGTGTCCGGTTCCATCGACGAATAAAGGGGCTCGAAATTCTTTGCGTGCGCTGGTGCGAGTGTCGAATGCGGTGACGCTGACAACTTTCTCATCTTCGGCGGTCGCGGCGAAGGCGTGGTGGTTAAGAAACAAATCGATATTGGATTCGGCGTCGATGATTTGTTGTTTTAAATCGTCACCGAATTCCTCGTAAGTGCCCGGCGATTTGCTTGCACTGTCGGCGAACTCGTTGATGATTTCACCAACACGGGGGTAAGGGCCACGGCGGATGTTGCCCATCGCCCAGACGCGCACTTCGCTTGATCCGTTGCCGCCGAGGACCGGGCGATTCTGGACCAAAGCAACCTTACAACCCATCCGTGCGGCGCTGAGCGCGGCACCCATCCCCGAATATCCACCGCCAACGACCACCAAATCATATCCGTCGACGACCTCCGGTGCGGCCAAAACGCCCAATTGTTTGGCGCGCCAATCGCTGAGCGTTTTGTCTTCCGGCGGTGATTTGTCGTCCAGTGAAAAATAGATGGCGTCGCAGCGCCCGTCGAAACCGGTCAGGTCTTTGAGGCTGATTGGGACGCCGATAGGTTGTGTGATTTCAACAGTACCGCCAGACTGCCACAGCCATTGTTTGCCCTGTGTGCCAAAAACGGTAGGCAGAGTTTTGCCGTCAACGGCGATCTGGAATTTGCCAGGATCTCCGGCCGCGTCCCACCGAGCGACCCAGTCCTTGGTACGAGCCCAAATGTGGTAGGTGCCCGATTGGGGGAAGTCAACCGAAGTGGTCGCGTCTCCAACGGGCCGCCCGATGCCATGGGCCAGGAGATAGGGGGAACCCATTTCGTCAATGAATTGTGTGTCTAATTTCCATCCGCCGTATTGATCGAAGCTTTCGGTTTCGAGCAAGATGCTGGTGGCGTGGGAATCGGCCGCGCTCGAATGAGCCGATAACGACATTAGCGGCAGTATTAGACAAGCGACAGACAATAGCTTAGGGTTCAACGGTCGACTCCCGATGTGACGGTAATAAAACGGAAATGTAATGGGTTTGGCTGGAATAGAAATTAGGGTTGTTCAGATCCGCAGTTTTGGCAGTCGCCTCGATTGGCTTACCGTTAGCCGGATTCTGACCAATCCAGCAACCCGAAAAAATGAATGGCGACCGCTCCTGTTGTGGGCGATGAGTCATCATCCTGTTTTTAACCCGCCTTTGCCACAAATAGTTCGCACAAACACGGCTTTGGCGTAAAAAAGTTTTGGCCCAACAAAAATCCGGTTATGACTTGGTTCTCTTGCGTGCCGACCGCAGGGCGAATTTGTCTTTCACGGCCACCAGAGCGAATTCACCTCGGTTGAACGCTAATTGTCGGGTTTTGACGACGCCGAATCCTAATTGGCTGACTCGTTTGCGAATGGTTTCGACTTCTTCGGCCATTCTGATGTCGGTCATTTTTAGCGTGAGGACCAAACCGGTGACGTCGACGTGTTGGCTGCTGACAATTTCGGTGATCGCATCGAGGGTGTAGGTTGGGGTCGCGTTGAGATCGGCGAACAACCATTTTACGTCTTTAAGATCCTTCTTTTTGACTTCGTTGCCCCGTCGCCGGATGTGAGTGAATTTTTCATGCTTGAGAATTTCAGGTTCCATTTCGGCAGGGTCAACGCCGATGACGGTGGCACCTGCTTCCAGCAGAAACTGACACGCTCCGCCGGGGGCTGAACCGATTTCAGCACAGGTGTCTTCTTTTTGGATGGTAATTCCCGCCCAGAGCAGGGCTTCGCGCACTTTGAAATAGGCGCGGCTGGCGACTTCGGTTTCGGTGTCAAAAAAAGGAACCCCGCCAGGCCAGCGACCAGCGACGGTGGAAACGTAGTGAAATCCGTACCACCACTGGTTGGGTTCCACGATCGCAACGTCCAAGACGAGGTCGTCAGGGCGCGCGGCCCGGTTGACTGCGACGTCACGACCGGAAAAAACTTCGGATTCCGCGATCTGTTGACCGACCGCTTGGGCCAACGCCGTTTCTCCGGGTTCGAACCCGCGTTGCCCCGGTACCGCGCGATCGCGTTGCCAGACGTGGATGTGCCTACAGTGGGCAGCAGCGTTGGAAGATACAATTTGTTGGACCAGTGTGGCACCGTCGTCGCCGTCGGCACGGCCCACCGACCAACCGAAACTCCGTGAAAAGGTTGATGCAAGGGGAAATTTCAAGGCCAGCTTACCCGGGGGCAACACTTTAAAGGTCACAAAACCGGGACGCGAAAATGCAAAGGATAGCTCCGAGTGGTTTTTGGCGATTTCGGTTTTGACCACCGACTCCACACCCTGCTGGCAGCAGATGTAGATAAAAGATGTCGGGGTAAGCAGGTTTGATTCTTTTTCCATAGCCAAATGGTAGCACGCGGCCCCGTCCGCCTTAACCCGTTCAATAGGATCTTTCGGATTACCGCCGATGGAGGGGGAAAAAAAACGTAAAAAGGGGCGGGTGGTATCGCTGGAGAATGCTATCTTACGATTAGCGTTGACTTTGTTGGGGGAGGGCTTACGATGGTGCCCTCTCATTTCGCCCTCCCTCCTTTTCCCTCCTTTTATAACCCGGTATCGAGCACACGTGAAAACTGCTATTGAAAAAGCCGGTACACTGATCGAAGCACTAGGCTGGATCCGGCGTTTCCGCGACAAAACAACTGTGATTAAGCTCGGCGGAAGCATCCTCAGCGATCTCGACGCGCTGAGATCAATATTGGTGGATATTCACTTCATGGAGACCGTCGGCATGCGACCGGTGGTTGTCCACGGAGGTGGAAAACGCATCAGCGATGCGATGGAAGATTCCGGCATCGAACCCAATTTCGTCCAAGGCCGTCGATACACAGACGCCGCGACAATGGCAATCGTGGAGCGTGTGTTGGGAGTGGAGACCAATAATTTTCTGGCCGATGAGTTCGAGGAAATTGGCGGTCGGGCGATGACGCTGAATTTTGAATCGACCCCCGTGCTGACCGGCGAAGTGTTGAAACTGACGGGGGAGGACGGTAGTGAAGTCGATTTGGGACTGGTAGGCGAAGTCACCAAGGTCGACCGAATGGTGGTCGACAATTTGCTCTACGCTGGGCAAACACCCTTCATTCCGTCTTTGGCGATCACTGAAGACGGTACGAAGTTAAACGTCAACGCCGACACCGCCGCAACCAAGGTAGCTCAGGAGTTGAGTGCGGACAAGTTGATTGTGCTGAGTGATGTTCCCGGTGTGCTGCGTGACCCCGACGACCCCGATTCACTGATTTCTTCTTTGACCCGCAGCGAAGCGGAAGCTTTGATCAAAGACGGCACCATCAACGGAGGAATGATTCCGAAGGTCGAGGCATGTTTGGACACCATCTCCCGTGGCGTCAGAAAAGTCCACATCATTGACGGACGCATTCAACATGGCCTGTTGCTGGAAATTTACACCAGCAGTGGTATTGGTACCGTTATCAGCGGTGATTGAACCGGCGGCGAACATCAATCGCAATTTCCATTTTTTATAAGGGGCGTGCCATGCGACACGTTTTATCACTTTTCGATTTATCAACGACTGAAATTCAGCGCGTGCTGGAGTTGTCAAAGGAGCTAAAACAAGGCGTTCGCAAAGGAGAACGTCCGACGCTGATCGAGAATCACAATGTTGGACTTTTGTTTGAGAAGCCTTCCTTGCGGACCCGTGTTAGCTTCGAAACGCTAACCACCCAGCTGGGAGGGAACAGTCTGTTTCTTGGCCAGGACGTTGGTTGGGGGGAACGCGAACCGGTCCAAGACTTCATTCCAATTCTGACCAGCTATTTAGATTTGTTGGTGATCCGTGCCAAAAGCCACGACGCAGTAGAAGAAGCATGCGAGTACAGTCGTTGTCCGATCATCAATGGTTTGACTGACGTTTCGCATCCCTGTCAGGCTTTTGCCGATATGCTCACGATTGAAGAACATTCGACCGATGTTCAGAATTCAAAAGTGGCATTTTTGGGCGATGGAAATAACGTCGCCTTCAGCCTTGCCATCATCTGTAGCCGATTGGGGATCGAATTTGCGCTCGGTGCACCGGAGAAGTATCAATTTGCCCCTGAGTTTGTCAGAGACTTGAATGATGCCGCGGGCGCCGAAATCGTGAAACAAATGGCAGACCCGGTGGCGGCGGCACAAGACGCCGAATTCGTCTATACCGATGTTAGGACCAGCATGGGACAAGAAGCCGAATCAAAACAACGGCTTGCCGATTTAGCAGACTACCAGGTTAACCCGGCGTTGATGGAAAAGGCCCGTAGCGATGCGAAGTTTCTGCATTGCTTGCCCGCGCGGCGCGGCGAAGAAGTCACCACCGATGTGATCGAGAGCGGCAGCAGTTTGATCATTGACGAAGCTGAAAACCGCCTGCACGCGCAAAAAGGATTAGTCGTTTGGCTGCTCAAAGAAGCCAACGCGTAACCGCGATCCTTCATACTGCGATCCTTCATACTGCGATCCTTCATCCCCCAACCCGTCGATGGTTTCCCCTACCCGTTTTTCCGGTGGCTTTGGGGCTGTTTTAGTCTTTTGGTTGGCAGTCGTTGAAACGCCGCTGGCCGAGATTCCAAACTATCTGGAGTCAAAGAATAAGCGACTTATTGCGACTGGGCTTGGATCAAGTAGACTCTTTTTAACACTGTTAACAAACTGGATTGCCCTCTTTTTATGAAGAACCTACGAAAAACAAACGATGGAAATTAAACCTGCGGATCAGTGCAAATACGACATTCTTTCACTGGGCGAAGTGATGATTCGCCTCGACCCGCGCGAGGGTCGTATCCGAACTGCGCGTTCGTTTGATGTCTGGGAGGGCGGTGGCGAATACAATGTGGCCCGAGGATTGCGGCGTTGTTTTGGCATGCGTGGGGCGGTTGTTTCTGCGTTTGCGAAAAACGATGTGGGGCTGTTGCTGGAAGATTTGATCCTCACCGGCGGCGTGGATATGAGTTACTGCAAATGGTTTGACTATGATGGGTGTGGTCGATCGGTGCGTAACGGACTCAACTTTACCGAACGAGGACACGGTATTCGCGCTGCTCTTGGTGTGCCTGACCGTGGTCACACCGCCGCGTCCCAACTTAAACCCGGCGATATTGATTGGGAAAAGATATTTGGTGAAGACGGAGTGCGTTGGTTTCACACCGGCGGCATCTACGCGGCATTGTCCGATACGACTCCCGGTGTTATCGAAGAAGCACTCACGTGTGCCAAGAAACACGGCACCATTACCTCCTATGATTTGAACTTCCGTCCTTCGTTGTGGAAGGATTACGGTGGTAAGGAGAATTGCCAAAAAGTCAATCGCGCCCTTGCACCTTTGGTCGACGTGATGATCGGGAACGAGGAAGACTTTACTGCGTGTCTGGGGTTACACGTGGAAGGTTTAGAAGAGGAAATGAAAGAACTGCCGATCGAAGGGTATAAAAAAATGATCGCCCAGGCCATCAAACAGTTCCCGAACTTTCAGGCGATGGCTACAACGTTAAGAACGGTAAAAACGGCAACGATCAATGATTGGGGGGCTTTGTGTTGGTGTGATGGGCAATTGCATCAGGCCATCCATCGCGCAGATTTGGAAATCTTCGATCGAGTCGGAGGCGGAGACAGTTTCGCATCGGGATTGATTTACGGTTTTATGACCACCGGTGATGCAGGAAAGGCCGTCAATTATGGGGCCGCTCATGGAGCACTGGCGATGACAACCGCTGGGGACACAACGATGGCTTCATTGGACGAAGTCGAATCTGTAATCGCCGGCGGCAGTGCGCGTGTTAAACGATAACTGTGCCGGCGAATGGGCCGCTGGAAAATGATACACTCATTTTCTGGCGCGAACATCGTCGTCCCAACATCGTATCGGCGAACGAGGTGCCTTCGGTTTTATAGTTCGACGCCGAACTCAGCCATCAGCAGTTTCATGTCTTCCCAAACGTGCTTTTTGGCCGCCGGGGTGCGTAGCAAATACGCCGGGTGATACGTCACGATCACCTTGCTGCCTCGGTAAGCGTGGAACTGTTTTCTCATTTTGCCCAATGATGCTTTGGTGTCCAACAACGACTTGGCCGCGACGCTGCCAAGGCAAACGATATGCGTCGGTTGGATGATCTCCAATTGTCGTTCCAAATAGTTCCAACAGTTTTTGATTTCGCTTTCGGCAGGGTTTCGATTTCCCGGCGGACGGCACTTGACGATGTTGAGGATGTAAACCTGATCACGGCTGAGGGAACTGGCCGCGATGATTTTGTCTAATAGCTTGCCGGCGGCACCAACAAACGGTTGGCCCCTTTGGTCTTCGGTTGCCCCAGGCCCTTCGCCTAAAAACACAATTTGTGCTTTTGCCGGCCCGGTCCCGAACACGGTGTTGGTCCGATTACGACAAAGTTCAGGGCATTTAACGCATTGACCAACCTCATTCGCCACAACCGATAAAGCTTCGTTCCGCGCGTCGATATCGACGATCGGAGCACCATATCCTGTTCCGACCAACCGTGCCGCAGAGGCCGTTGGTGTTGGATCCGTTGCCGGCGAATCCAACGGAGCCAAAGCCGCCGCCGCAGTCGATCGGGGGCCGTCCGTTTGGGTTGGGGGCGGTGGGATTGTGGGCGTTTGCGTCGCCCGCGCCGAAGCTGCGACCGCTTGACGCGGATTGGTGGTAGACGCCGCAGGAGTGGAAGAATCAGCGGCCGGGGGTGCGGCCGCTTGCAGGTGGCTTAGGTCAAACGACAGTTCGGCCGCGGCCGGTAAATCACTTAGCCCCGACCAACGGAGGGATTCCAGATGTTGCAACAGCGCTTTTTTGAGGTCGATGTCAGGCAATATTGGCTTTCAGTCAGGTGTTTCGCGAATTCCAGCATCCCCTAGAGGATTCATTCTCTTAAAAATTTCCAAATCGTATAACATTTGAAATGATTCCCCTTCAATATCAAGTGCCAAAATAACGCGCTTCATCCGGGCGCGATTCTGATCCATCATGCTGCCTCAAGTTTCCATTGTCGGTCGACCGAACGTCGGCAAATCAAGCATCTTCAATTGGTTGGTCGGTCGTCGTTTGGCTATCGTTGACAATATGGCTGGTGTTACGCGCGACCGCATGAAGCATTTGCTCAATCACGAAGATCGTTATTTCGAAATCGTAGACACCGGCGGCATTGGCATCAACGACGTTGACGAACTGGACGAAGAAATCGAACATCAGATCGAGATCGGGATCCAGGGCGCAGATCTATTGTTATTTGTCGTCGACGCCAAAGACGGTCCGATCGGGCTGGATCAGCGCGTGGCCAAACGCCTGCGGTCTTTGGACAAACCTGTTTTATTGGTTGCCAATAAATGTGACGGCGATAACTGGGAGATCGCGGCCAACGAGTTCTTCTCTTTAGGGTTCGGTGAACCGCTGGTTTGCAGCGCGAAAAATAATCGTCACAAAACCGACCTCATTGACGCGATCATCGAAAATTTGCCGCCTCAATCTGAAATCGACGCCAAAGAACTGATCCGCCCGGAGATGAAGTTTGTCTTGGTGGGGCGCCGTAATGTTGGCAAAAGTACGCTGATCAACACGCTGGTGGAAACCGACCGTATGATCGTCAGCGAAGTTGCCGGTACCACGCGCGACAGCGTTGATGTCAGGTTCGAATTGGACGGCAAAGCGATGGTAGCGATCGACACGCCGGGATTGCGGCGCGGCAAAAGTGTGCGGACCGATATTGACTTTTACGGCACCCATCGTGCGCATCGATCGATCCGCCATGCCGACGTGACGTTGATGATGTTCGACGCGGGCAAACGCATCAGTAAAGTCGACCGTCAATTGGTACATTACATCGAACAAAATCAGAAGCCCTGTATCTTTGTGGTCAACAAATGGGATTTGATGGCCGAGCACATGGAAACCGCGCGATGGGTGGATTACCTGCATGATAATTTCACGTCATTGTGGAACGTACCGATCGCCTTTATCACCGGCAACACCGGAAAGAACTGCAAACGATTGCTCAACCATGCTCAGATGTTGTTCAAGCAATCGCGGTCTCGAATTGGCACCCCGAAACTAAATCGGATCGTCAAAGAAGCGCTCGTCCGCCACCCTCCTCCGATGGGGTCTAACAAACGGCGGCCTAAAGTTTTCTACGCCGCTCAGATCGGTATTCAGCCACCGACGATTATGCTGAAGTGTAATCATCCCGATTCCTTTTCCAAAACGTATCAAAAATATCTGTTAGGTGTGTTGCGCGATTCACTTGATTTTGGCGAAGTCCCTATCCGATTGGTGCTTGAAAAACGTGCTCACAGCGAAACCGATCAGGAGATTCAGCAGAGTTTCACGTAATACGAAATCGGATGAAGACAATCTCGTTTTGCTTGGAATGCGTGCTCTGTCAGCCCGCATTGCGGTGAGAACGGCGCCCGTGAAACCAGGATGGGGGAAACGAGGATGCTGAATTAAGCGGTTTTTGGTTTGACTTCAAAATGTTGGCAGACCTGCTTGGACCTGTTTTTCTTATCTTCTCTTTCTTCGCGCGATAACTTGTGGTTTAACGCAATCAGAACAATGCTTTCGGACAAGCGTTTGCAGAGCTCTTAAGGGGACAGCCGTCTCTGAGTGAAACTCATCGGTCGAACAGTCACTGATAAGCAACGGGAGAAGTTCGGGCCATCGCCGTTTGTTTTCAGCGGCCGTTGTCGAACATCGCCCCGGCGATCACCTCCCCGGCCGAGCACCACCACGCTTGTTCGTTTGATGAACGAACTGCTTGGTAGCGCAATGTCTTTGAGAGAAACTCATCCTAACCTAAAGCTTTGGCGTTCCCTTTGAATCCGTTTGTCGCGCCGGTACTGACAATCGAATGTGGCGCGTTTGGGGACTTGATATTGGTTGGATTGATCTGATTTGTGCCTCAGCATTGCCTGCCGACAGGACTGTTTTGCCGACAGGACTGTTTTTGACAATTTTGGCCCTTGGTTTTAGAAAGATCACTTCGTTGGTCGCTTTTAATCCAATCCAATCCAATCCGCAGACTTTAACACGGCCAGTTCAAAGCCAAATCTATCCGTCAGGACGCGTCGATCTTTGACGCGAACTGCTGAACGACAGGTCTCCGAGGCAGATGAGGGTTGATGTGGGGGCGTTTATTGAGGAGATACTTTTGGGCGTCGGCGGCGGAAAGGTTTTGGGATTTCATCAGCCAGCAGATTGCAACCGTGGCGCTGCGACCGCGCCCGGCTTTGCAGTGGATGTAGACTTTTTGGTTTTGGGCGACGTGAGATTCAATGAAATCCACCGCGCCGCATACGTCATCGTACGCGGGGTGAGTGAAATCAATGGTCGGCATGTAAAATTGTTCGATACCGTATTGCTGGTAGGTTTGGGTTGGTCCGCGGTATTCTTCGCACGTGTTGACGACGCCAAGGACGCCTAATTCCGCCAGTGCAACTACGTCCGATGGGAATGGAAAGGCTCCTAAAATGACGTGATCATCGATGGGGTCCCACCAATTCCGGACCTTTAAAACGCGTCCCAACAATGCATTCCATGCCAACGTTGGGAAAAAAACAAGGCGGGATTTTATCCAATCGATCGATTTCATAGCGGCGTCAAATAAAAACAAACAGGACGTTGAGAAATAGTTTCAGTAGCTTACCTGACCCAATCGCTGAAGGTCAGGCCGAGGTGTTACCTCGCACACTTCCCCCTTTAGTAGATCCATGTAGGGCGCGTTGGCGAAGGGGACGTTGGGGGTGTTGTGAAAATGGAGGAGGAACTATCCAATGAATCTTTCAAATTCCACCGACACGTCGTCGATCGAACTTTTTAGGTTTGTCAGCAATGGGAGCGTGACGTCGCCGCTGGCGCGCTTCTGCTCCCCGATCACTTCCAGTTCGCGCGCGATGCGGGAGACTTCGTGGGCGCCCAGATGGGCGGCGGCCCCTTTGAGCGAATGGGCGCTCAAACGTAAGTTCGGATCGTCATCGTTGGTCGTTGCGATTTCGATCTCACGTACCATCGCGGATTTCTCTTTGAGAAACACCGAGATTAAATCCTTGAGTAATGCTTGATCGCCGCCGACAGTCTCAAACGCGCGTTCCCAATCGACAAGATTATTGGTCACCGCCGATTGAAGGGAGGGGCGAGGTGCCGAACGCGCCACGTTCCCTGTTCGTTGTTCGATCATTCTGCGTAAGTCTTTGGCACGGATAGGTTTGGAGAGATATTCGGTCATCCCCGACGCCAAACAACGATCACGATCAACCGATGCCGCGTGCGCCGTCAGTGCGATAATTGGTGTGTGTATATTGTTCTTTTTTTCATAAGCGCGGATCGCTTTGGTGGCCATCATGCCATCCATCACGGGCATCTGGACATCCATCAGCACCACGTCAAAGCTGCCTTGGGTGTATAAATCAACTGCCTGTTTGCCGTCGGCGGCGACGGTGACGTGGTGTCCTTCTTTTTCCAGTAGCGCAATGGCCAGCTTTTGATTGATGAGATTGTCTTCCGCTAGAAGAATCTTCAGATCACGCGACGTGGTACGCAGATTTTCGGTCGGTGTTTTGGAAACACCATGATCGGTCGTCGGGAGCCGCGAATCGGAAAGCGTAGACAGAATTCCGACGCGCAGTTTATTGGCGTCCAACGGAGTTTGGATCGATCGCCACTTCGATTTGCTGTGTAGGGCCGCGTCCAACGAGGCTTCACTGTTGTCGATATTGCCGGTGATAATCAAAATTTCGGTTTGTGGAACATTAGCGATCGATGATACTTGTTCGGCCAATTGGTAGCCCGAACCGTCTGGAAGATTGGCTTCGGTGAGTACGATATCAAAAGGAACGCCAGCGGTGGCGTAGCCTTTTATTTTCTGAATCGCCGATTGGACACCGTTAGTGACGGAGTGCCGCATCTTCAAACTTTCTAACCAGCGTTTGACTTCTTTGGAAAGTGTTGGGTTGGACACGACCACCAAGGCGCGTCGCTGCGCGATTTCGATGGGGACGCCGGACGGGTCGAGATATCGATGTGAATCATCAATCAGCCCAAATTCTGCTACGAACTGAAAACAGCTCCCCTCACCTACATTGCTTTCGACTTCTAGGCGTCCCCCCAACAGTTCGACCAGTTCAGCAGCGATTGCCAATCCCAATCCGGTCCCGCCGTGCTTCCGTGTGATTGATGAATCGGCTTGTTCGAATTCGCGAAAAATTACTTTTAATTTTTCAGCGGCAATTCCGACGCCGGTGTCAGCGACCGAGATCTGAAGTTTCACAGAAGTACTGGTAAGTTCGGCCAGTTTTACGTCGACGCAAATTTCGCCTTGGTCGGTGAATTTGATGGCGTTGCTAAGCAGGTTATTGATGATTTGTTTAAGCCGCGTGGGATCGCCGGTGCAACGGTCGGGAATGTCGGACGCGACATTGCAGATTAACACCACCGGTTTTGCTTGAGCGCGGAATTTAATTAAGTTGACAGCGTCACCTATGGTCTCACGCACCGACATGGCGATGTTTTCTAGCTCAATTTTTCCCGACTCAATTTTTGAGAAATTTAAAATATCGTTGATCAAGGTCAGCAGCGATTCGCCAGATTCCGCGATCATTTCAACGTATTCGCGCTGTTGCCGGTCGGTGACCATTTCCAAAAGAAGATTCGACATGCCGATGATGCCATTCATTGGGGTGCGAATTTCGTGGCTGACGTTGGCCAGGAAATCGCTTTTGGCTTGGCTGGCCGATTCAGCCAGTTCTTTCGCTTCGCGGAGCGCATTTTGAGCGTTTTGTCGCGCCGTTACGTCCCAAAAAATCCCTTGGATGCCGCAGGGAAACCCATGCACATCGAGAATAGGCGCTTTAAGAACCTCGACGTAGCTACGTGTGCCGTTGGGTAAAACATGCGCTTCGATGCCGCGAAAAATTTTTCCTGTACTCAGCACTTCGTTGTCATCTTGAATATACTTTTCCGCCAGTTCAGCCGGTGCGAGTTCTTCATCGCGTTTATTTTTTAGTTCTTCTAATGAGATCCCCAAGTCATCACAATAACGCTGGTTGCCAAACTGCATCCTGCCGTCGGCGTCTTTGCGAAACACACTGATGGGGAGGCTTTCAACCAACGAATGGTAGATCGCTTTCGATTCGTCAAGCTTCCGTTCCGCATTGAGGCTTGCGGTGACGTCGACCGCGATCGCGGTGATTAATTGGCTGCCACTTGTGTCGTTGCGACCCTCGTCCAAAGTAAAAGTGGTACGAAGGTCATGGACGCGATCGGGAACAATCTGGTACTTGAGCGTTTGTTCGAAGGCGCCCGAGGCGTGAATTTGTTCCAAATTGGAGTCTAAAATGATGCGCTCGTTTTGGTTTAACCCGTTAAGCCAATTGGTATCGGGCGAGGCCAAATCAATGATGTCCTCACCAGCGATTTTAAACACGTCCCGCGCGGCATCGTTGACGTAGACAATTCCCCGTGAATCGGCAGACATGATCCAAACCAGATCACTGATTTGGTCCAAAAGCTGGCTGAGAATGGTTTTCGATACCGGCATGTCGATCGTCCAAGGGCGCTGAAGAGACAAAGTCGATTGTAACGTTTTGTCGGTCGCCGGGCAGGTTTTCCCATGACACGCGCGGCACAAAGTCGTGCAGAAGACGATCTTTTAACATGCGTGGTCGGAGAACCTATTGTTCACGCAAGATTGCGCGCTGGACAGAACTGGAATCGAAGAAACTGCCGCCAGCGGGGTAGCTGTGATAGGGGGAGGCGTCGCTGCGACCGTGAAGAGGATATTGATAGGACTGTTGCTGATAGGCATAAGGCCGAGAATCCGGTACACGCGCCGATGAGAACGGCGGAGCGGTCACCGCATGCGGCTGGGTGGGGACCCCAGAGACACGCGCGTCGGCGCTGAAATCGTAATCCTTGTGTTTGTACGTCGCCCTTTTCACGGCCCGGTCATACGTACGCCCCGCAACGGCTTGGAAGTTTTCGATGACCTGTTGGTCGACGTCTAACCGTTCGGCCATTTTCTGAACGCCGGGACCGTTGTCGACGGTTGTTCTGTTCAAACGTTCCACAAACTTGAGCGACTCTGTGAAATTGTGGTCCGCTGTCGGACCAACGATGGGGCTGATGGTTTTGGCGATGATGCCTGCGGTACCGTTCTCAAGTTTCAAAAACACGTCCAACTGACATGCTATTTTGGGCGCAGCGCCAGGACGTTGGCCCAAAATGTCGCCCGCGATGTGCTCCGCGTGAGGTCGAGTCCGGAGGATGATGACGCATTTTCCTTTAAGTTTCTTTCGTAAAACGGGGCCTTCATAATGTCCGTCCCCAAAATAGATGTGCAGATCTGGACTGCCGTAGACAAGTTCCATGGCGCTGGTCGTGCCTGCGCCGTCGTCGGTTTTCAGCAAATACGGACCGGCCCGTTGAGTTTTCATTTTCGTGATGCCCATCAAATCCCAAATCCCGACCACAGTCTCAGGGTAGCGTATCAAGAACTGAAGGTACTCCGGATCGATCGCTATCGCGGTTACCGGTAAGCGTCTGTAAAGGCTCGGCCTTTCAAGAATATCGCCGATTTTTGCTTTGGTTTCGGCATTCAATTGAGCGTACGGCAGGCTGCGGACGACTTCCTTGCGAAGCTGCCGCGCACTGGTCCCGGTCGCTATCTCTTGAGCGTAAAGAACGCTGATGAAACCGAAGTTCCACACCACCAATAACGCTACCGTCGAAATCGCCACCTTGAAACGGGCGAATCCGAACTTAAAAAGCGCTAAGCTTTTCGGTACTTCGATGCGTGATAGTTTCAGCATACAGAGGCCTGATTTGCGATCAGCCTGTTATGTTGGAGTCGTGGGATTAGTCTGATTCGCAGTCGAATCGTTTATCAACAACGCGGCGATAAATTTTTACACTTGTAGTAGTTGTTCGGAATTTACATGGGCCTAAACGAGCCAAATCTTGAAGTTTGCGGCTGAATTGGGGAAGCCACTGCCCGTTGGTTATTTAACCGGCCCAAGGCAACCACTTACGCTGATAGCGTTGCGTGATAGCAATCCCCGTTTGAAACGGGCGGGCGCAGAGAACTGCCCTGATTGACTCCGGTACACAACTACAATTTCCCGACAATCGGTCTGGTCAGAAGGTACGGGAGACCGCGACTCCCGGCGACCCGACCAAGGGGGCGCGTTGCCGTTAAAACTTCTGGAGAGGATCGGAAAGTTCGGCTTCGATCGAGGCCAAAAATGCCTCAGCGGTCGCTTGAGTTAGGGCTCGTCGATCGAAATGCAGCGACAGGCGATACTGTTGATGATGCCGTTGGAGCGTGAAGTTGACGGGCATTTTCGGGCGAATGGGCCCAACGAAATCGAAGTCGACCCAATTCAACGGACCGATTGCGTTACGTTTAATGAACTTTTTAAAACGAAACGGTGTACCTAGATTTGTGAACACGATCGTGCCGCGCGCGATCGGAGTATTGGCGGCGCGTTGTAAACCGCCTGGCAACCAAGACAACGACTCGATCGCCATTAAAAAAAGTTTATGAAACTGCCAGCCCACCACGATGTTAATTTCCCGATTGAGGTAATGCAAAAACGTTTCGGAGGGGTGCATCTGTTGGTATCGTCGATCAATTTGCACGATGGTTGTTTTGTTAGTGACGGGCAATCTGAGATCCGATTTGTTGCGATAACTGATCGGGAGTAACATTCGGATCCACCCGGCGTCGTTCCCGTTACCACGTCCACCAAGCCAGCGCTGACACGCGCGAAATACCGCCGCCATCACGACGGAGTTGACTGGTACTTTGTTGCGATTGGCGGATGCTTGAATCGCCACAGAATCGTCGGAGGATATCCAGCGTCCAACGATACCAGGGAAATTAGTCGCAGGCGTTAGCGTGTGTTTATTTGGTGAAAACGTTTGGAATTTGTTCCGCATGAATTTGAAGAAACCAAACAAAGCGATTGGCTGCTTCCAAAGATGCTGCAAGTAATTCCAGCGCAACAGCCCGATATCGCCGCGTTGTTTCAAAAGACTTGGATTCAACTGTCGCAGTCCGTAGTCCCAGTCCCGGTTAGCGTACAAGTTGTCGTACACATGAACAAAGTCACTCAGCAGTTGAACTCCACCACCGCCGTCACCGACCGCGTGATGGATGCCAGCTAAAATCATTGTGTTGTTTGGGCCTGCGAACACCCACATGTGGATCCCACGCTGCGATTCAATGTTGATTTGCGGTACGACCGATTCTTCGTTCCCCGACAGTAACTGAGGTGCGAAGTCATCGGCCATAAAATGGCAGTCCGCCGCGGCGCAGTTCCAAGTCATCATTTTGGCCAGTTCGTCGTCCAATGCTACGTCGACCAGATCGTCATCCGGCACCCACTTTTGTCGCAAGCCACTGCCTTTGATCGTTTTTTGCAGCAGCCAATGCCGTTTCAGCAAGCATTTTAGAGTTTCGCGCGCGATGCGTTGATCGATCCGACCGGCGAATCTCATCCGGCAGAAGATCGTATTGGGATACGCGGGGGTGTCGGCAGCGCGGTGAAATTTCTCCATACCAGTCAGTGGCAGAGAAAACGTTTCGGCAACAGAATCTGATTCGGTGGCTTTCAATTGAGCAGGTTTGATGATAGGAAAGAGAAGGGGAAGAACTGACCCAGCGACCGACAACTGGCAGTCTTCCCTGATTGTTAAACAACATGAAGTTAAACAACATGAAGTTAAACAACATGAAGGGAATTTCGCCACTGAAAAAAATTACCGTTGTCACCGCCGGTGTTATCACGACCAGTGTTATCACGGCCCGAGAAAAATTTTACTTTATTATACCACAGCCGAGGTTTGTTGATGCGTTCCATTTTTCCATCCCTTGCTCTTGCTCGGCTACGGGGCTGGCTGTTTATACTTTGTTGGATGCTGTCGTGTTGCCAGCATTCGGTGGTGGCTCAACAGGCACGTCTTGGAATAAATATTACGGTCACCTTAGGTGATGAAATCACGAAGCAGCCAGCGTCAGGGCGACTGCTGGTCTTGTTTTCTAAATTCAATCCATCGCCTATCACGGGGCCCAGTTGGTTTTCGCCAGAGGCATTTGCCGCGTTGAATGTGAGTGACTGGCAGACGAATGAAAGCGTGACCGTCACCGGCGCTACCGATGCATATCCACAATCGCTCGGGCAAATGTCTCCGGGAAAGTACTATGTTCAGGCGGTGCTGAAACACAATCCAGATTTCGCACATCATAAAAACGGCGTCGGTAATTTTTACTCCGCCCCTCAACGTGTTGTTCTAACGAACGATTCAGAAAACGAGATCAAAATCAGTCTGAGTCGCCAAGTTAAAGAAAAGACAATCCACAGGGCTCCCGCGGCCCAAGTGTTCGCCCATCGCAGCGCGTTGCTTTCCGCGTATCACGACCGCGCGGTGATTGATCGGGCTTTGGTTTTGCTGCCTCAGGGGTACGCGGCGGGCACGAAAAAAACTTACCCCGTTTTCTACGAGATCACAGGATTTGGGGCGACGATCGAGGACATGCTGTTGCGTCACCAGTTCAGTGCGGTGAGTGCCAGAGGCGTCGATTTCATACACGTGTTTTTAACGGGGCAGTGCGAATGGGGGCATCACGTTTATGCCAACAGCCAAACGAACGGCCCGCGCGGTGACGCCTTGGTGAAGGAATTGATTCCTGCGATTGAGAATCGCTTTAACGCCGTCGCGAAACCCTACGGCCGGATGCTCGGTGGACACAGTAGCGGCGGTTGGTCTTCATTGTGGCTGCAAACGCATTATCCTAAATTCTTCGGTGGGGTGTGGAGTACGTCGCCCGACCCGGTTGACTTCCGGGATTGGCAGGGCACCAATCTTTACGCCGCTGCGTCAAATATATTCAAAGATTCAGCCGGTCAACGCCGCCCGTTAGCGATTGCGAACGGGCGCCCGGTCATCTGGTATGAGGATTTTTCTAGAATGGATGATGTGTTGGAGCGGGGCGGACAACTGAGGAGTTTCGAAGCCGTCTTCAGCCCGCGCGGCGACGATGGGTTGCCGGCGAAGTGTTGGAATCGCGAAACAGGGGAAGTCGATTTCGAAATTGTGAAGCACTGGAAACAGTACGATATCAGCGCCTACTTGCAATCGAACTGGCCGGTGTTGAAGGAAGACTTGGCGGGCAAACTGCACGTCTTCACTGGCCAACAAGATACCTTTGTGTTGACCGAAGCGGTGCGGTTGTTGAAGCAGCGAATGGAAACCGTCGGCAGCGACGCACAAATCGAAATCCTGCCCAATCGCGATCACTTCAACCTTTTCCAATCGGGTTTGAAAAAACGTATTTACGATGGGCTTGCAGAAAAATATAGACAAGGCTCAATCGCCGATGGTTCCACGTCGCGCTGAGTCGTCTATAATTGGGCCTTCAAAAAAACTGGATCTCATACTTCCTCCTCTCCAAACCGTTTAGAAAACCCTCCATGAGCGCACAACCCGTTCACGTCAACAAAGTTTCTTGGCAATCGCTATGTCCTTGGACGATCATTTTCCGATCGCTAAGTGCGGCCACCAGTATCCCGGTACTGATTTTGGCGTTACTGGGGTTGGTGGCGATGCCGATGGGATGGATTGTGGCCGAAACCGTCTTCATCGATCAGGGGGTACAGTCGGACGCGGTGATGGCGGAGATCATTCAGTACAATCGCAATCCTTACAAACGCGTGTTTCTGGCCACCGACGATGAAGCCAATTCGATCAATATCTTAGGCGCACGTTTAAGCGGGCCACGCATGGTGTTCACGCAGATCGTTGAACCGTTTGCACACCTGTTTTCAATGCCACAGTACACAACGTCCGGCGCAACAGATGCTCCGACGCGCTGGTCCTTCTGGGCCTTTCTCTACCTATTGACCGGTTGCGGTTTCAGTTTGTTGGTTTGGTGTTTTGTCGGCGTTGGCATCTGCCGGATCTGTTTACTCAAACTGACCCGCAATGAACCAATGAGTCTTGATGAAGCTTTCGAATTCGCGATTGACAAATCCCGAGCCGCGATCGGAGCCGTTGGCATCCCTTTGCTGGCGGTCGCAGCGATGTGCGTGCCGACGTTTTTCTTCGGGGTGTTGATGTGGGGTGATTTGGGCGTGATGGTCGTAGGACTGCTGTGGTTTGTCGTTTTAGCACTGGCCGCGGCGATGGCGCTGTTGTTGCTGGGGTTGATGTTCGGTTGGCCGTTGATGGTGGCCAGTGTGGCTTGTGAAGGGCAAAACAACTTCGATGCGATGACACGGGCCTACGCCTACACGTTTCAACGACCGTTGAATTACGCCCTGTATCTGGTGATCGCGATGGTGTTTGGCGGGTGTTGCTGGTTAGTGATCGCAAACCTCACCGACGGCATATTGAATCTTGGTTACTGGTCGACTTCTTTTGGCACCGCATTGGTCAGTGGTGAAGATAGTCGCATGGACGTCATTCGCAGTCTCACCGCTCCCACGGCTGTCGATGAAAACGGAAATGTGATCGCCGTTGATCCGTCGACACCCCTGTACGCTGGACGAGCGTTGATCCGTGGATGGTCTTGGCTGGCGCGCAGTGTCGCGGCGGCTTTTGTTTACGGATTGTTTTGGTGCATGGCCAGCGCGATATACTTACTGTTGCGTAAAGACGTTGATGATACCGAAATGGATGAAATCTCGGTCGTTAATCAGCAACGCACCTACGAACTGCCGCCTTTGAAAACAGATGAACACGGCATCCCGCAAGTTCAAACCCCAACTCCCACGCCCGAAAGCGACGCTGCCTTGCCAAATCAACCGACCCCGTAACGCATCCTAGATTGCCCGGCGCCGCAAAAAATCGTCTTGGGGGAGTCTGGATATGTTCTTTCCGGAACTTTGTCTCGCCCATTGTGCCCATTGCGTTTATTGCGGGCGGTGTGCCCAAGGCTTGCCTTTTCCAGTGAATGTAGCGGGGCTTGCTGTTCTTGCGAGCAGCCACTGCAACGTGGATCTCGTCCAAGCCGCTGGATGAATTAGCGACAATCTTGCAGTTGCCGTAGACAAAGCCCTTGAGCGGGTAACGATGATTGAGGATAGTCTCAAATAGCATTGGGTCGAGCTTGCGTGATTAAGTGTTTTCGCAAACTCAATTTACACGAGATTCAACAGGATGCGTTTTGAAAAACAAAAGAAGATGCCGTGAGTCCCTTCCGCGTCGCCGTCGTTTCGGCCTGCGTAGCAAATTGAGGCCGAAACGATGGCGATGCCGAACGGGCCCCCCATTCTGAAGAGCTCAAGTGAGGATGCCCGGCTAACGCCATTTCACCCACTCATTTCGGGGGAGAGCCTAAAGAGATTTGGACTTACGCGTTGTGCAGGTTTTCAAACTTCGGTGCAATTGGAATTCAAATCGGTGGCATCGGTCCGCAGACGCCCTGCCGGCGCGGCGAATTGGCGGAACGTGGTCTTCGCGCGATGTTCGGCGGCATGTTGGCGTGCTGTATGACGGCCTGCATGGCGGGAATTATGCACGGTGTGTAAGTGAGCGCCGGCGGTCTACCGACCGGAACCAAACACTTCGATTTCGGCAACATTTCGATCGACAATGCCTGCGGTTTTGGCCTTCTGAGAAAGTTTAGCCAATGCCATGCGACCGATCTTCCCCAGTTCTACCGTCCAATCATTGACGTACAGTTGGACGTGCTGCATCAAAACATTGTCGTCGAACTCCTGAGCGTGTTTCCTCATCGAAGTCAGCGCTTCGTCGGGGTGTTGCTGCGCGTAGAGGATCGATGATTGGATTACGTTTTGAATTGTCTGAACCAATTCTGGTGATTGATTGGTCAACGCGCGCGAGACTAAAATCCCGCCCAGAGGCAGCGGCGAATCGGTTTCCTGTTCCCACCGCGCGCCTAGATCTTCCACACAGCCCAGTCCTTGGTCCTGCCAAGTGAATCTGCCTTCGTGGATGCAGACGCCAAAGTCAGCCGCCGCGTTTTGCAGTTCCGGCATGATGTCAGAAAACAAACGTTGCTCAATGATTGTGCGTCCCGCCCCTATAGACTCTGAGAAGAACATGCGAAATAACATCGTGGCGGTCGTGTGTTGGCCTGGGCAAAGCACTCGCCACTGGCGGTCGGTCGGATCGTCAGGCGAAATGCCATCGGCCGTTGATGATAATAGCAGTGGCCCAACGCCAAACCCCAAGGCTGAACCGGATGGTAGTACCATCGTTCGTTCGGCAAGAATTGCCGCAGCGTGAAAACTGGCTTTGGCGACGTCAAACTCTTGCACAAACAGTCCGGCGTTAAGCTGTTGGATATCCAGAAGGTGGATGTCGAATTCTAATCCTTGCAGATCGATCCGGTTATTTAAAATCGCGTGGAAGGCGAAGGTGTCGTTGGGGCAAGTCGAAATGGCAAGGGAAACGGGGGACTTCATGCTGATTCCCCCAACGCCAAACTCAGTTGATCAACCGCCGCCTGCATTGCGTCAGCAATTTTCCAATTCGATTTTGCTCTGTCGCCGGCCATATTAGAAATGCCTCTTATGATTTGCAGCGGCACGTTGTGGAGCCTGCAGGCCAACGCAACGGCGAACCCTTCCATGTCTTCGGCCACAGCACCGCAGCGCTGCTGTCGACGCGACGCCTGTTGATCATTGGCCGACGCAGCGCACACCGTTAATAAGTGATGCGAAGAATCGGATGGCAACTCCAACGTATCGCCGATTGAAGGTCGATCACCATTGCCTGCGCAGTGCTCCCACCCTAGTTCGCCGGCGGACTGAAATTCTTGAGCTTCACCGACGCCAATCCCGTCGATGCTAACGGATCCAAATCGGTGGGCGCTGCCAACGTCTAGCGGTTGAAGGCTTTGATTTATGCTTCGGCCCGCGCAGTGGCGTTGGGGAAGGTAGGCTCCGGCAATTCCCACCAAAAAAACGCGCTGAGGCTGATGCAAAATGATGCTTTGCTGAGCCAACGCGGTGGCGGCGATTGGTCCGAACCCGCAATGGGAAAATTTTCCCCCGTTACGTTCAAGAAGATCCGTCAATTGGGGTTCGATCAATGAACTTTCGAGAATGGTGGGAATTAGAATCAAATTTTCAATCGACAAAACGCAGCGTCCTTGGTTGATCGTTGCTCAATGAATTTCGTGATCGTTGACTGTCCGCGCGTGAACCGCAAAGCACAACCAAACACAAACACGGATTACATTAAGTACATTAGTGGTTTTGTCTCCACGCACCAGTACGACAACCGTTTGGCCCCTCACTGTTCGCGGCCCCGCACAGCTTTTGCGCTGGTGTGATTTTAAGTGAAAATTCTAGAGTAATCACGTAAATTACGGTGCAATCAATCGCTAGCATAATTTCAATTGCGGTAGGGGGAGATCTTTTCTATTATGGATTAGCCGCTCAGGTACACCTTCCGTAAACATTCTGTCCAACGTAGCTGATATGACAATTGATAATCAGGTTGCTAAAGATCCATCGGTCAATGGAAAGCAATTTTTTTGCATACGCGGGCACATGAAATCCGGAACTAATTGGGTGTGTCGGTTATTGAATCTGCATCCCGACATTCACAGCAGTGGCGAATACCATTGGAACAAGTACTTTGATGCGTATCAACAGAACCGCAAGATCTTGGTCAATATCGATCGCATCGAATCGGAATCGGCGACGATTCGTAAACACCTTGAATCCATGGTGCGTGGTTGCATGGTTGATCTGGCTGATCCTGCTGCGCGGCTGATTGGGGATCGAACACCGTCTACCATCCATCCCGTGGTCCTTCGAGACGCGTCTTATATTTGCGTGATTCGTGATCTGCGCGACATTGTTGTCAGTAAGGTTTTCCATTTCCTTAACGCGCCTCGGATCATTTCAAACTTTAACGTCGATGAAAAACTACTCGCTTTGAAGCCAAAGTTCGACGCCGATCCATGGCACTTTCAAAAAAATCCCCAAGACTTATTAAGCTGTGAAAGCTTTGTGCGTAAGACGTGCAGAAACTGGAAACGCACAATCAACGCCGACTATCACACCGCCAAGGTGCATCAAGGGTTGAAGGTTAAATTCGTTCAGTATGAAGATCTGCATAAGAACTTTCGCCCTGTGCTGAATCAGTTGTTTCGATTCCTTGATGCGGATCCAAAATTAGTAACATTGATTCCCAAATGGATCAAACCCGGTCACACGCAGGAGAAACCTAACGGGTTTAATCGTAAGGGCCAAGTAGGCGACTGGCGGAATTACATGACCGCAGCGGCGAAAGGTTGGATCAACGAAGAAGCCGGCAGAGAACTGATAAAACTGGGATACATCGATTCGCTGGACTGGGCGATCGATGATATCAGTGAAACTTCAACGCCACAAAGACAAGTCGCGTAAAGAAACGCCCACACAAACGAAAGCATTAAAAAAACGATGCAAGGCAGAACGAGGCAAGGCAGAACGAGGCTACTTGTTTTCAACGATCTGGTCGGCCATTAGTTCAGGTGCTAGGTCGTCCAATCCGCCGATGCCGGTGACAAATTTCAGGCGTGGACGATCTTTGACCATCTGGTTTTTGATCAGCAAGGCCGATTGAAGACGATTGATTTTCTGCAATTTCTGGTCTGTCGATCTATTGCTCGGCCTCCGGGTGGCTTTGGGAAAACGGAGGCTCTTCTCCAGCCAGTTCAGCCAGTGCATTAGCCGCAGCACGCTGTTCGGCGATCTTTTTATTCTTTCCCCATGCCGGGCAAAATGTTTTCTTATTCACTTGAGCCGAAACGTTGAACCATTTGGAGTGGTCTGGGCCCCAATCAGCTAACAGCTGATAAAACGGCGGCAAACCGAACCGTTTCTGGGCGTACTGTTGCAATTGAGATTTGTAATTCACGTCCAAGCCCCCCCCGTCGGCTTCTTCGACGTGGCGAACAACAAATGGCATTAGAAAATTCCGCGCCGCGGTGACGCCGCCATCCAAAAAAATTGCCCCTACGATGGATTCAAAAACGTTTGCCAACAGCGACGCGGGGACTTGGCCGGAAGACGAACCGACGCCCTTGCCAACCACCAGCAATTCCTGCAGTTTCATCGCGCGACCGATTTTGGCGCAGGTGCGACGGCTGACGACGTTCGATTTGATCTTCGTTAGGTCGCCCTCTAAATACTCAGGGAACTCGTGGAAAAGGTACTCGCACACGACAAAGCCCAATACCGAGTCACCGAGGAACTCCATCCGTTCATACGAATTTAGCCGTGAATCGGCGAATGACGAATGGGTCACCGCTTCAATGATTAAAGACGGATCATTGAAGCGATATCCCAAACGCAGTTCACAGCGTTCGACGATCGATTTTTCCGCCTTCGATAATTGATCCGCAGCAACCATATTCCGCAGTAACCTACCTTGAAAAGCAAACCGTAGATGTGATTTAAGATCGCCTTTTAAAATCGCAAATCAAAAAGGAGGCCCATTCCAAAAAAACGCACCGTTTACGCTGAACCTCAGTCGTTGCGTTTGCTTTTCATATGATCGGCGATTGAAAACGCCATCTCCATGGCTTGTTCGTAGTTCAACCGAGGGTCAACCGCGCTTTTGTAAGCGCGTTCGAGATCGGGTTCTCCGAGGTTCCCCACGCCGCCGATGCACTCGGTGACGTTGTCGCCGGTTAATTCCAGATGCACACCGCCCAGAATGGTGCCTTTGGATTCGTGGATTTTAAACTGCGATTCCAATTCCGAAGAAATTTTATCGAAGCTACGTGTTTTGATGCCCGTTTTGGTTGAAAACGTATTGCCGTGCATCGGGTCACAACAATGCAGCACATCCAGTTCGGCAGTTTGAACCGCGTCGATGATTATAGGCAGTTTATCGGCCACTTCATCGGCACCGTAGCGATGGATCAGCGTGATGCGTCCGGGTTCGGAATTGGGATTGAGAACTTTAATCAGGTTCACCAATTCGTCGGGATCGAACTTCGGACCGACCTTAATGCCGACGGGGTTGCAGATACCTTTGAGGTATTCCACGTGGGCTCCGTTGACGTCGCGGGTGCGGTACCCAAGCCACGGCAAATGCGTGCTCATGTTGTACCATCCGTCACGGCGAGGCACGCGGCGGGTTTGAGCTTGTTCGTATTCTAAATGCAATGCTTCGTGAGACGTGAACACTTCGACCGAATCACTTTGTCGGATCGACGCTCCCATGACCGCTTCCATAAACCGAAGCGACGACGTGATCGAGTTTACCATTTCGTGGTATTGATCAGCGCGCGGCGAGTCACTGGCGAAATCGAGATCCCAGTTTTCGGGGTGGTGCATGTCGGCAAACCCACCGGCTGTCAATCCGCGGATGAAGTTCAACGTCAACGCCGCCCGTTCGTATCCTCGAAGTAGTAATTCCGGATCGGGAATACGATCGCCTTCGGTGAAGGGGGAACGGTTTACTAAGTCCCCCCGGTAAACGTCCAAGGTCAAACCGTCCCGGGTTTCTTTGTCGTTGGAACGGGGTTTCGCGTACTGACCGGCGATACGACCGACGCGGATGACTTTCGATAGCGATCCGTAGATCAACACGAAAGACATCTGCATCAGCACTTTCAGATTGCGGACCAGCGCATCGGGTTCGCAGTCGTCAAGGCTTTCGGAGCAGTCGCCTGCCTGCAAGAGGAAGGCTTTACCACGGGCCGCTTCGGCCAATTGATCTTTCAGGCTCTCGATTTCCCAACTGGTGACCAACGGAGGAAGCTGCCCCAAACGCGAAACGGCATCCTGAAGTTTGTCTTGGTCGGGGTAAGTGGGTTGCTGGAGAACCTGTTTCTTCCGCCAAGATGACGGCGTCCAATTATTAAGCGTTGCGTTTGACATAAATCAGGATTGGTTATTTAGCTGTTAAAGAGCAATTTCACTTGAAATGATGATTGTGGTCATTTTTCGGCTTTTGAAAATAGGCATGCGAAAATAGCTGAACCGCCGCCGGAGCACCAACATAGTCAACTGCGCACCATTTAATGCATCAAAATTATGCGCGCGAGCAAATCGCTTCAATTCTGGCCGGTACCGACGGTCAATTGGGGCTACCGTGGAAATCCGAGGCGATCCTGCAGTCCGAATTTGCCCCTCCAGTAGTGGCTAAAAAGCCGGCCCCAAGAGGCCATGCGGCAATTGTTTGCAGAAGGTTTTTCTCCGAACTTTGTGACACCGCGTGCGCCCAAAAGTTTGCCTTTTTCAAATAATGTAGTGGGATTGGCCGAATTCCCGTGAAAACAGCGATCGGGAATTCCAGCCAATCCCACGATGATCTCGAAGCAAGCCATAAAAAGACGGGAAGAACCAAATGGAAAGACCGTAAGCATGGTGCAAACAAGCGTCGGACTTGGCGTAAGTTTCATGTTGGCATCGATCCGAAGACGGGAGAGATTGTTGCCCGGGAGTTAACCAACCGGTAACGACACGCACGATGCCGAACCTGTCGAGCGAACCTGTCGAGGACATGTTCAACCTGGTGAACGAGCCGATTGATCGATCGATTTTTCGGTGATGGTGCTTATGAACAACGAAAGGTTTACCATGTACTCGAATCCGAAGCTGCCGATCCTGTGATTCCGTCACGCAAGAATGCACAGCTTTGGCAGCACGGAAACTCAAGCAAGCCAAAACTGCCTCGCGATGAAGCCATCAGAGAGATTCGACATACAAGCCCAAACGCGTGGAAAGTCAAAGCCGACCCCCATATTCGCGCTTTGGGAGAAACGGTGATGTATCGGCTGAAATCTGCCTTCGGCGGCAAGCTGAAGAATCGAAAGATTCACAATCAAAAAACTGAAGCCGCACTACGATGCAGAGTGCGCAATAAATCCACTCAACTCGGGAGACGCAAGTTCCAATGGGATTAGGCGATAAGGCCAACGAAGGCGATAAAAACAAAGGCGATTATTCGACGCTCCGCCCGGAACACATCGTCAGCACGATCCAGCGTTTAGAAGGCCGCATCGGCGAACGATTTCCCGATTCTGGGCTGGTGCGGGTTTGTGGCCAATTGGGAACCGTTGCCGACTCGATGGTGCAACGTGCGCAGTGGATCGGCCGGCCGGTGCTATGGCTGCGGTCGCTGACGTGGGGGATCTGTTTGACAATCCTAGCGGTGACCCTGTACATGTTGTTCGCGATTGGCGTCACGTCGGAGGATCTCAATATCGCTCAAACTGGCGGCAATCGTTTTACTGCGATCGTAACCTTTACTGAAGCGGCGATTAACGACGTGTTGTTAATTGGAGCTGCGGTATTCTTTATTTTCACGATCGAGCGTCGTTACAAACGTGGTCGTGCCCTTAAAGCACTACATGAACTGCGCTCCATTGCTCACATCATCGACATGCACCAGCTGACTAAAGACCCACATCGTATTATCGCGAAACCTTTATTCGCGGGGGTAGGGTTGTCGCCCAAGTTGAATATGACGGCGTTTCAGTTGCGCCGGTATTTGGATTACTGCAGCGAAATGCTCGCGCTGACCGGAAAGATTGCCGCCGTTTACGTTCAGCAGTTTGACGATGCGGTCGCAATGGCGTCAGCATCAGAACTTGAGGCACTCACCGGCGGGCTGTCAAACAAGGTCTGGCAAAAGATTCTGATACTCGAAACCTACCGTCCGACCGCCCCAGAACAGGGCGAAGCCAAGCCGCCGATTTATCCGGGTGAGTGATAGACGGGCTGTTTTCGATTGGCCGCCAGCCGGTCTCAGATTTTAAAGTTGAAAAAACTTTCAAACAGGGCTTGAGGCGAAACCCCATTTGGCTACTATATCGGTGCGGGATGGAGCAGCCCGGTAGCTCGCGAGGCTCATAACCTCGAGGTCGTCGGTTCAAATCCGGCTCCCGCAACTCAGTGATGGTTGGAACCCTTTTCCAACGGTA
>CALDYR010000101.1 GCA_937944405.1 uncultured Pirellulaceae bacterium | reverse complement strand
GTGGCCTTTGACGCCGATGAAGTACTAGCAAAGATTGCCGAAAACCGGCTGACGGTGGCTCGATGCTTGGCCACGCTGCGGGCTGCTGCGGCGTTGCCGGATGACGCGACGAACCCGGTTTTTGAACAGTTGGAGCAAATCATTGCCGCGTGTCAAAACGCTTCGCTGTCATATCTGAACGAACAGCTTTTACGGGTCGAACTCCCGGTCATGTTGTTGCACAAATTCGAAGGCGACCGGCGGTACCAGCGGTTGGGGGACGATGCGACCGACCTCTTGAGCCAGCGTGTTGGAGCGGTGCTGGACCAAGACGGCTGGCCGGGGGCAGAAGCCGCGGAAGATTTTGGACCGTTGGCGGCCAGTTGGACCCGTTGCGTGGCGTTGCTGGAATCGGTTGGGTGGTCGATTGAAGAAAACGCGGACAAAACACTGCGTTGGCTGCCGCGTCAGATCATGCGGCTGAAACGTCCCGATCAAACGCTGATGCTTTCGAATTCCAAGGCTCCCGTTCCCGAGGACATGTTGGCGTTGATGATCGATTTTTTCGAGGATGCCGATGACGCAATCATTTTCCAACGAACTCTCAAACGGCCTGCTTCGCCAAAACCGAATTTGGTGATGTTGGACAGATCTTGCAACACGATTTCGGCATGGGGGGGAAGCCTCCTATTTCATGATCGCTGGGAAAGGAAGGCCTGTCGTATCGCCGCGCAGTTTGACAACAATGGCTGCCAATTGGAAATTGGGAAATCAAAGGCGCTGATTCGAGGAAACGTTTTTCCCGAACTGATCGTCAATGGCAACCCCCTAGCCGTCGTTGGCGATCCAGACCTGTTGGTCGAGTACATAGATCGTCACGTCGCATTTGCCGAAATTGAATGGCAGTTTGAAAATGATGTCGTTGTGCAGCGGCAGATTATCCTGTCGATGGAGGATAATTTTGCGTGGATTGGTGACGCGGTTGTGGTGCCCGACCACGGCGATCAACAAGACCACGGCAAACGAAAAGGCGGTAACGTCCACTCAATCAACTACCCCGAATCGGCGGCAGCCAATCTCGCAGCGTCCGAAATTGAGTACTGTTGCCGTTGGGATTTGGCGGAAGGGATATCAACGATTGCGGAATCCGAAACCAACGAAACCTATCTTTACGACGGGAAAAAGATACGAGGTTTGGTTATTCCGCCATCCCTAAACGAGTGGAAATCTGGCTCAAAGGAAAATCACATTGTACCGGGGGCCGGTGACTTCAAAATCAGCGCTCGATGCCTTGGAAGAAGGCTTTATGTGCCTGTGTTCCTCGACCTCAGCCCCAAACGCAGTTTGAAACCGCGCACTTGGCGACAGCTTACCGTTGCTGAAAGTTTGAAAATCGTGGGGCCCAATGTTGCGGTGGCGTATCGCGTGCAGGTTGGTAAACAACAGTATGTGTTTTACCGTTCGATGGACGAACCACAAAACCGAACGTTCTTCGGGGAAAATGTGAATACCGAAATGTTCCTCGGGCGGTTAGAAAAAAATGGCACAATGACAGAGTTGGTGCAAATTGAATAAAGAAAAAATCGTCGAACAATTCAAAACGAATTTGGCCAACGTGAAGCAACGGATCGAAGCCGCGGCGCAGCGGTCAGGACGCGCCGCAGATGAAGTGAAACTGGTCGCGGTTTCCAAATATGTCGGCGTGGAGATGACTCAGCTTTTGGTTCAGGCTGGCGCGCTGGTGTTGGGCGAAAACCGACCGCAGGCGTTGGATGAAAAATTTCAAAAGATCCCCAACCCTGATCTACAATGGCATTTGATTGGGCATCTTCAACGAAATAAAGTCAAGAAAGTCGTGGCGCAAGCGCGGTTGATTCACTCGGTCGATTCCACGCGATTGATCGACGCGATCGCCAAAGCCGCCGAAGACCAAAGTCTGGTCGCTAACATCTTGTTAGAAGTCAACGTTTCAGGCGAAGCCGCGAAGCATGGATTTGCGGAAAACGATGTCGCCAAGGCACTCGACCATGCACGATCTTACGCTGCGATGAATGTTTGCGGGTTGATGTGTATGGGTGGTTTGGCCAGCAACCGGGCTGATGTGCGATCGGAATTCGAACGGTTGAGAGAACTGAGGAATCGGATCGACTGTGAGAATTTACCTCAATTGTCGATGGGGATGAGCGGCGATTTCGAGATCGCGATTGAGCAAGGTGCGACCTTGGTTCGGGTCGGATCTACGCTTTTTGAGGGCGTTTCTTGAAAACGTTCGAAATTGATGATTGGGGGGGCTGCGGTTTTAAGTCGGTTTCACGCCCAGTTCAAACCCGTGGACTTCCGAAGTCGTTCCTCGAAATTACCCAGCAGTCCCCCGACAACGTCCCAGCGATTGGCGCGGCGAATTTCAATATCGCCTTGTTCGTTGATTCGGACGATGGAATCGTGATTAACGCCGGCCACGTGCAGGTCGTTTTCGTGCAGTTCGCCGTCGTCGATCAAGTCTTCCAGTTGACCGCCTGTCATCTCAATAAATTTCATGGCTTCTGTTTCGCGATTTAACGTGCGTTTAGTTTTGTTTTGACTCGGCCCGGCCTTCGATCACTTCAGCTTGGATCACATCAGCTTCGATCACATCAGCTTCGATCACATCGTTCTGGATAGCAATTCGAGGCCGCGCCGATGCGATTTTAATGATTCGTTCTCTATCCGTTGATTCGGTCAGTCGCAGTTTATGTGTCAAATCGTCAACACGCTTTTGTTTCCGATCAAAACTCTGTTTCATCCAGTCGATTACATCTTGTTCGGTTAAGTGGTGTTGTGCCCGGACGTCCGCGATCGTGGTGGTGCCACTGAGGATCCGCTGTACGATGCCGTCCTTGAATTTATCAGTAAATCGATCCGACCGCGCGCTTCGCATGACCAGCGATTGGTCGTTGCGAAGAAAATTGCCAGCCGAAGATTGGACCGCATGAGACGAACGGTCCGACGACGCTGAACCTGCCGATGTTTTAGTGGCCGATGTTTGCGCTTGATGGTTCAATTTTCTCGATGTGCCGTCAGTAAACTTTGGTTTCGATAAAACCGCAGGACGCGCGCGACGAAGGTAGGCCGATAGAGTTCCACAGTCTATGCAATGCCAATTGGCCAGTCGAAACCTTCTCAGCAGCCCGAACAGTGCATTATCAATCAGCGTCACCAAACCGGACGTTTCGCAATGCACGCTGTTTCTATTACAGCAGCGGCAAAATCCGATTCGTTTTTCCATCCCTGTGATGTCCCGATGCGTGCCGAAAGTTCCTTGCAAATTTGGCACTTGAAAATATGGCGAACTAAGAACTACTTATCCTAACCCTTATTGGTTGACGGGGAAACGTTCTCATTCCCCCAGAAAGCTATATCTTAATTAAGCGGCGGCGCGATGTTGGTGAAAATGACCAGAGCCGAGCTATTTTGACAGAGCGCTCGATTAACGATTGGAATCGTCTGGGTAATAGCTAAAATGTCGCCGTTGGAGCATCAAGAGTTCTTATGACAGGCTCGTTCCTGCCGGTTCGGGCCGCAGGCAAGACATGACTACACGCCGCCGGTGGCAACCGGCTCTACTTGGGATCGCAAATGAGAGCTTTGGTGACCGGAGCGAACGGATTTTTAGGCTCGTACTTGGTGCGACAATTGCTGCAACGCGACTATGAAGTCACCGCGCTAACCCGCCGTCACGATCAAGCGTTGGCAAATTTGGGTGCTAAAGTCGCGATCGGGGATGTGCGGGCAATGGAAACGGTCATCGCGGCCTGCACCGGGCAAGACGTTGTATTTCACACCGCCGCGATTTCAGGGATCTGGGGGGCGTGGAAACGTTATTACCAAACCAACACCATTGGCACCAAAAACGTGGTCGAAGCGTGTCGGTCATCTTCGGTGCGGAGGTTGGTCTACACCAGCAGTCCGTCGGTCACCTTCGACGGGAATCACCAGTCCAACGTCGAAGAATCGGCGCCCTATCCGAAACGCTGGTTGTGTCACTATCCGCACTCCAAAGCTTTAGCCGAACAGCACGTCTTGGGAGCCAACGACAAATACGATCTCTTAACCTGTGCCCTGCGGCCGCATCTGATTTGGGGGCCCGGCGATCGCCATTTGATCCCCAGATTGATCCAGAAAGCGAAAAAGAAACAGCTAAAACGGGTCGGCGACGGCGCGAATTTGGTCGACACGATCTACGTCGAAAACGCCGCAGAGGCTCACGTCGCGGCCGCTGAAGCGATGCAAGAAGGTGCCGACGTTTGCGGCAAAGCGTATTTTTTGTCCCAAGGTGATCCGGTAAATTTATGGGGCTGGATTAACGAGATTCTCGAACTGGCGGGGTTGCCGCGAGTCCGAAGCTCGATCTCTTTTAGATCGGCCTATCGGCTTGGCCACGGGCTGGAAATTTTTCACGAGACCTTCAATTTGAAATCCGAACCGCGGATGACCAGGTTCTTAGCGGCGCAATTGGCGAAGAATCACTATTTTGACATCAGCCGTGCGCGTCGCGATTTTGGGTTTGCGCCGCGCATCGGCAACAAGTTGGCAATGGAGAAATTGCAACAATCAATTGATCCGACCGCCACGACCGACGATCTTTAAAACCCGGTTTGGGTTTGGGGTTTGGCGCTTGCCTTGCCGGCGGAGGGGACAGGTGAAATCGAGTCAGCAATCGAGTCAGCAATCGATTCAGCAATCGATTCAGGGATAGACCTGAGCTTCGGCGTTTGCGCCCCGCATCAGCCGCTTTCTTCTCTTGCTTGTTATCCTGACGCCACGGTTGTCAAACTGTCTAAAACGCGGTACTTTTTGGAACATCACAGACACCTTTCAGGATCGCCATGCCCAGTTTCCCCCATCCGACCGAACTTCCCGATGATCAGCGCGTCGTCATCACCGGGCTTGGTCTAACATCGCCAAACGGTAACAGTATAGGCGAATTTCGCGACAGCCTGCTCAACGGACGCAGCGGTATCAAAGACTACGAAGTTCGCTACTTTGGTAAAACCGTCGCCGGAGTATGTGATTTCGACGTCAAACGCCATCAGTCTCGACGAGACGCCCGGCGAGGCACCCGGGCCGGTAGCGTCGGAATCTACTGTGCCCGAGAAGCAATCGCAGATTCGGGCATCGATTGGGATAACACCGACACCAGCCGGGTCGGCGTTTACATCGGTATTACCGAACATGGCAACGTGGAAACCGAATCTGAGATTTACGAAATCAGCAAATTCGAGTACGACACCAGCGTGTGGACGCATCATCACAATCCGCGCACCGTGGCCAATAATCCCGCCGGAGAAATCGCGCTCAACATGAGCATCACCGGGCCGCATTACACCATCGGGGCGGCATGTGCGGCCGGTAACGCGGGGTTGATTCAGGGGTTGCAGATGCTGCGACTCAAGGAGTGCGATCTAGCGCTCGCCGGCGGGGTTTCCGAAAGCATCCACACTTTCGGGATTTTCGCAGGCTTCAACAGCCAAGGCGCCCTGGCAACACACCAAGACCCAACCAAAGCGTCGCGTCCATTCGACCTCAACCGAAACGGCATCGTGGTGGCAGAAGGCGGATGCCTCTACACCCTCGAACGACTCTCCGACGCCAAAACGCGATCGGCAAAGGTTTACGGAGAAATTGTGGGGTACGCGATGAATACCGATGCGACCGATTTTGTCCTCCCCAATCCGACCCGGCAAGCCGAATGTATCCGGATGGCGTTGGACAGAGCCCACATCACCCCTGAAAACGTGAACATTGTCAGCACCCACGCCACCGGCACCGGAATGGGCGATATTTTAGAATGCGAAGCCGTTAGAGATGTGTTTGGCGAATGTAATAATACGCATATAAATAATACAAAAAGCTTCATTGGCCATACGATGGGAGCCGCAGGTGCGATAGAATTAGCCGGAAACTTGATGGCGTTTGAGGACGGCGTTGTTCATCCTTCGATCAACGTGGACGACCTTGACCCTGAATGTGCGATCAATGGGTTGGTGCTCAACGAACCCAAAGAAATTGGGACCGTTGACTATATTTTCAATAATTCATTTGGAATGTTGGGGATCAATTCGGCGGTCGTCATCAAACGCACTTAACTTCCCCGATCAGCCGACCACAAAATAAGAGATTCGTTAGACGGAGTTTAACCATGGCCCCTGCAGAAATCAGAACCGCGATCATCGACATTCTTGGCGATATCGCACCCGACGAAGATTTGTCAAACCTCGACGATCAACAATCATTCCGCGACCAAATGGAATTGGACAGTATGGATTTCTTAGATATCGTCATGGAGCTGAGGAAGCGATACCGCGTACAAGTCCCCGAAGAGGACTACACCAACCTCGACTCTATGGCCAGCACCGTCAGCTACCTGACGCCAAAAATGGTTGCCGTCGCTTAGTAAAAACGAAGGCGTTGCCTGATGAATCCGCTGGCGGCAATAAAACAACAGATGCTGTTGAATGCCGGAGTTAAATCAAGACACCGCCGGTGGTTCCGTCGCGGCGGTCGTGTGACACGCAGCCGGTGAAACCACTTGGACGTAGCCCCGTCGGCGGCGCGGTTGGTGATGGCTGTTATGTTATGATTTGGCGGTCTTACTTGCTTGAATCCCATCGCTCAGCGCGGTAGTTTTCAAGCCTTCATTTTGGCGACGGGGACGCACTCGTCTTTTAAAATTCTGGGCGCCGGTCGCTCTTTCGGGAACTCAATGTACGACACGATCATTATCGGCGCGGGCATGTCAGGGCTGGCCGCTGGTATTCGGTTGGCTCATTACGACCAAAAAGTTTGCATCCTTGAAAAACACTACACCATCGGTGGGCTCAATTCGTTCTATCGCATGAACGGGCGCGACTACGACGTCGGTCTGCACGCGGTGACGAACTTCACCGAAAAGGGCGCAAAAAAAGGACCGTTGGCGCGGATCCTTCGACAACTCCGTTTCAAATGGGAAGACTTCGCTCTGGCCCCCCAAAAAGGGTCGCGCGTTGTTTTCCCTCAGTCTGAACTGCGCTTCGGCAACGACCTCGATCTCTTACGCAGCGAAGTCAAACGCGCCTTCCCATCTCAAGTCGATAACTTCGAAACACTCATCGCTAAAATCGTTGATTATGATGATCTCGACCAAGCCGCGTTCGAAGTTTCCGGACGGGCCGTTTTAGACCAAACCATCTCTCAACCGCTGCTGATCGAAATGTTACTGTGCCCCCTGATGTGGTACGGCAATGCGGACTGTCACGATATGGCATGGGGACAGTTCTGCATCATGTTCCGCAGCATCTTCTTCGAAGGATTCGCACGACCCTACAAAGGCGTCCGGCTGATCCTGAAAAATTTAGTCAAACGGTACCGAAGCCTCGGCGGTGAACTAAAACTTCGGCACGGCGTCGCAAAAATCCACGTCGACAACGGGCACGCCGCCGCCGTTGAATTGGACTCCGGTGAAATTTTAGAAGGCAAACGCATTCTGTCCTCCGCCGGTCGGTTGGAAACGCTTAGAATGTGCGGCGATGTCAGCCAACCCGATCCCAAGATGGCCGGCAACATGACTTTTATCGAATCCATTTCGGTGCTCGATCGCGAACCCAGCAAAATTGGCAACGACGATACGATTGTGTTTTACAATGATTCCGAAAAGTTCAATTGGCACCCGCCAGAATCAGATCTTTGCGATATTCGCACCGGCGTTGTGTGTTCTCCTAATAACTACATCTACCATGACGACGACGGGAAACTGGCCGACGGGATTTTACGGATCACAACGATCGCTGATTTTGACCGCTGGAACAATCTTAGCGCCGAACAATACACCAAAGCCAAACATAAATGGTACGACAAAAGTGTCGCATCCAGCGTCCGGTTCACGCCCGATTTTCGGTCCTACGTCATCGACACCGATGTATTCACGCCCACAACGATTCGCAAGTTCACCTGGCACGATAACGGTGCCGTCTACGGTTCGCCGGACAAACAATTAGACGGTACGACGCACTTGAATAACCTGTTTCTCTGCGGGACCGACCAAGGCTACGTCGGTATCATCGGGGCAATGATGAGCGGTATTTCGATGGCCAATGTGCATTGCTTGCGGCCGTAGCCCACGACGTTTTAGACGCGCGAAAAATTCATCCGCTGACCGCGCCTCAACGCCACCATGCTTGAGCTATCCCGGTTGTTGCCGTATCCTTTAGGGGTTGGAACAACCCCCTCTCCTGATTTCGAAACACATGCCTAAAGACTTTCTCAAAGGTGCATCCGATAGCTATGACGTCGTCGTGATCGGTAGCGGCCTCGGTGGGCTCACCGCCGCCAACATCCTCGCGCGTGATGGCATGAAAGTGCTGCTGCTGGAACAGCATTACAAACTCGGCGGGCTGGCGACCTGGTTTAAACGGCCCGGCGGCCACATCTTCGACATCTCCCTGCACGGTTTCCCCCACGGAATGGTGAAAAGCTGCCGGCGATATTGGTCCAAAGAGATTGCCGATTCAATCGTCCAATTAGAACGGGTGCGATTCGACAATCCCATGTTTGCGCTCACCACGTCCTTCGACCGCAAAGACTTCACCGACCTGCTGACAACGAAGTTCGGTATCCAGCAAACGAAAGTCGTTCAGTTTTTTGATGCCGCGCGGGGAATGAATTTCTTCGACGATCAACAACGAACCACAAAGCAACTGTTCGAAGAATTTTTCCCCGGACGCGAAGACGTCGTCAGGCTGTTGATGGAACCCATTACCTACGCTAACGGTTCAACCCTAGAAGATCCCGCGATTACCTACGGTATCGTTTTTTCCAACTTCATGTCCAAAGGCGTTTTTGTTTTCCAAGGCGGCACCGACAAACTCGTCAAAGCCATGGAAAAGGAAATGAAACGCAACGGCGTCGACGTCAGAATCAACTGTGACGTTGAAAAGATCAATGTTGTCGGCGATAAAGTCCGGTCCGTTGAAGTCAACGGACGCACCATTGAAACCAAAGCCGTCGTCAGCAACGCCAACCTACGTTCGACCATTTTTGATCTCGTTGGGGAAGAAAAATTAGACGATTCATTCGTCCAAAACGCAAAAGCCGTGCGATTGAACAACTCAAGCACGCAGGTCTACATGGCGATGCAAGACGGCGACACCGTACCGCGCGAAACCGGTGATCTGTTATTTTGCAGCACTGCCGAAAGATTTCAAACCGATCTACTCCTCAGTCGTGACATCACAAGCCGCACGTTTTCATTCTACTACCCAGACACGCGCCCCGAAGGCAAAGGACGAACCCTGATCGTATCCAGCACCAACGCCAATTACAGCGACTGGGAAAATTTGAACAAAGAACAATACGAAGCCAGCAAAACCGATTTGGTCGAAGGAACACTTGACGCATTAGAAAAATATGTCCCCAACTGCCGGGAACGTATTGTGCACGCAGAAGCCGCCACGCCGATCACTTTCGAACACTACACCAAACACGTTAATGGATCAAGTTTTGGCACGAAGTTCGAAGGCTTGACCGTCAGCCGTGCCCTGCCCGAACAAATTGACGGGCTCTACCATGCCGGTAGCTGCGGCATCATCATGTCGGGATGGTTGGGAACGATCAACTATGGTGTGATCGTCGCTAACGATGTAATCAATCAAATCTCATCCGCCCCTACCGTCGCGACTTAAGAGATAACAATGCCGCACCCTTCGCTGGAAAAAATCCACGCCGCGATCCCCCATAGGTCGCCCATGTTATTGGTTGATCAAATCGTCAGCCAAATTGAAAAAGAGATCGTGTGCCGGAAGACGTTCTCCGGTGACGAATTCTTTTTCCAAGGCCACTACCCCGACCAACCGCTTGTGCCAGGAGTCATCTTATGCGAAGCAACCGTCCAAACCGGTGCCGTGTTGCTGTCAGAATTGGCGAAAGGACTCCCAGGGAAACCGGTGCTAACTCGGATGAGCGATGTTAAATTTAAGAAAATGGTGCTGCCCGGTGATACAATTGAAATGAACGTGAAATTGGACGAAGTCGTTTCCAACGCCTACTACCTTACTGGCATCACAAAGTGTGACGGCAAAGTCGCCGTGCGACTGAGTTTCACTTGCAGCATCGCCGAGGTCGGCTAATGGACTTTCTTAAACTCAATGGAAAAACGATCGTCGTCTTCGGGGTCGCAAACAAGAAAAGCGTGGCATTCCATATCGGCAAAACGTTAGAAGAAGCAGGCGCCAAAGTCGTTTACGTGGTGCGCTCAGAAGCCCGCGCCAAATCCCTGGAAAAACTGATGGCTGATCGCGAAATGCACATTTGCGACGTCGAATTCGAACAACAAATTGTCGCCGTCCGTGACACGATCGCCCAATCCCATCCCGTCATCGACGGCGTCGTGCACTCGATTGCCTTTGCGGCATACGACCAAAGCGGCATAAAACCGTTTCACGAAACAGGAAAACAACAATTGCTCCGCACATTCGATATTTCCTGCTTTTCATTCATCGCCATCGCCAACGCCTTTAAAAACCTACTCAGCCCCGACGCTTCGGTGATCACGATTTCCATCTCGACCACGACGATGGCAAGTGAGAATTATGGGTTCATGGCGCCGGTTAAAGCGGCCCTCGATAGCTCGCTGGCCTTTTTAGCCAAAAGCTTCAGCAAGTTCTCCAATGTTAGATTCAACGCCGTCTGCCCCGGACTGTTGAAGACGTCGGCCTCCGCCGGAATTCCCGGATACGTCGATGCCTATCTCTACGCAGAAAAAGTGATCCCGCGCGGGCAAGCCGTTAAAACCCAAGAAGTCGCCGATGCCGCATGTTTCCTGCTCAGCGCGCGGTCCAGCGGTATCAACGCACAACAAATCGTCATCGACGCGGGGATGAGTATTAACTATTTCGACAACGATATCGTGACCAAAGTTATGTCCGTGGAATAGGATCTGATACCTTCGAAATAGCCAACCTGAGCGCCCACGCAAACAAACCCGAACCCAAACCGCCAGCCATTTCGGCTAACTTGATTTAAAAACCAATTAGGAGCCCACGATGAAAAAGAAAATTGCTTTGCTGACGATCGCCTTGGCTTGCCTCTCTTGCCTCCCCGCCCGGGGGCAAGTTCAAACCGATGCAGGGTCGGCCAAAAAGGAAAACGAGGCCACGGCGGCCGATGCCCAAACCGCTAAAATGCCATTGAAATTGACGGTCGCCGATAGCCGATTGGTCTTCGAAGCAACCGGGGCATGGAAAAGCGTAAAACCCAAAAGTCGAATGCTGGCTCACGAAATTCAAATTCCCAAGGTCGAAGGGGATGACGCCAATGGCCGGCTCACCATCATGGGCGCCGGAGGATCGATCGACGCCAACATCAAACGGTGGGAGGGACAGTTCACCCAACCCGATGGGGCGGCCACCCAAGCCAAAACAAAAGAACTCACCATCGACGAAATGAAAGTCACCATCGTCGACGTGTCTGGGACGTTCACCCAAACAATGGGTGGCCCCTTTGCTGGCGGAAAAAAAGTAGAAAGTGCCGACCAACGCATGCTCGCCGCCATCGTACAAACACCCCAAAGCGGAAACTACTTTATAAAACTGGTCGGCCCAGAAGCGACCGTTAAAGCCAATGAAGCCGAATTCAAGAAAATGATCATGGGCGCAAAACTGAACAAAACAAAATGACGTTTAACGTGACCAAGCGAAATAAAACGAAATAGAACCTAGGAAAGGTGCTTCGGCCTGCTGTCGACCGCCTCTGGTTATACTTTTTTAGGAGACGTTGTTGATGAGCGATCGAATCATAATGCGTACTGGCGAAAGTCTTGTGGCCGGTGGCCCGCCCTTTACCGCCGCCGAACCCGAAGTGGTTATCGGGGAATTAGACGGGCCCGTTGGCACCGCAATCGCAACCCTGACAGGTGACCAAGCCGCTGGACACAGTAAAGTGTTCGCACTCCTCAATACCGACATCCAGGTCCGACCCGTAACCCTAATGGTCAGCAAGGTTACCGTCAAAAACAGTCGATACACCAATATCCTGATGGGGACAGTCCAAGCCGCAATCGCAAACGGAGTCTTAGATGCCGTCCGCGCCGGGCTTCTCCCAAAGGAAAAGGCGAATGACCTCGGGATCATCTGCAGCGTTTGGCTTAACCCCGGAGTCTCTACCGAAGATAACCTTGATCACAAAGCATTGTTTGAGATTCACCGCAAAGCAATGTACCAAGCGATCGAAAAGGCAATGAAAAACGAACCCTCCATCGATTGGTTGCTCGAAAACCAAGAAAGTATCACCCACAAGTATTATCAGCGCGGGCTTGATGGCGAAATTTAATCGCTGACTCTGTGAAGTGCCGTGCAAACGCCAGTTTCGATTGCATCGAAAACAACGGATCCCTTCGAAATTTGCCATTAAACCGTAACTGAAGAATTGATCGGAAGGCGAATTTGTTTGCACGAATTCTGCTTTGTGGACTTTTAACGGCTCCTTGGGTTCGAAAATCTGAGGCCAAAATCTGAATCGCTTCTTGGACTTGATTGGCAAGTTTGGAATTCGTAGTGAGGTCCATAATTCGCGCTTGCTTTGTTTATGGGAATTTGGGCCCATCCCGCCCTCATTCACTGGAACCCCTAAACTTGGGACGCGCGGCACCACAAAGTTCCGAAAAAAATTAAATCGGAAAACGAAGAATACCGTTAGCCATAGATTTTCGGAAATAACCTGTTTGCCCCCTGCGACGAGCGGCATGCTCGATGTATCCACTTCAGCGATTGCCAGCGAAAACGGACTTTGGACTGCGATGAAGTTACGGGGTTATCAAGGTTCAATTTTGGGGATGCTGGATTCGCCAGAAATCGAGCCAAATACAGAAAATCGGGCGTCGCTCCAAGCGGCTGAACTGAAGACTCCTCATCCTCAGTAATGACCAACCTTTGAGATTCTCGGTAGGCTACCGCTAGCCACATCTGTTGGCAGACCGATCAGCGGATGCGAGCGACCAAACCAAACGCCTCTCAAAAACTAAATCTCGGTGATCCGAGTTGGCATTAGGCGGCCACTCACGTTGCCCGGACGACCCAGATTGTTCTGCGGAGCTTGGCAGTCTCCCCGATATGCTGCCGATCGTAATCTGGTTGAACTCTTTAGGCGACTGATTTAAAATAGGTAGTGGGTACGTTCCACCTGCTGATAACGCCTGTTTTATTGACAGCTCAAGTGTTCAGGTGTATGTTTGGTCGAGTTGTAAATAATCCGCCCCCGTCACCAGTTTATCTGGAACTAAGTTAGGGGTATTTAACATTGTTATGCCGCCGAAGACTCTTCACGCAATGACACTAAACTGCCCAACTTGTGCGATAGCTTTGAGCGAACGCTCACGCGGTGGTGAGACGGTTGATTTTTGCAATACGTGCAACGGCACGTGGTACGACGCTGTCGAACT
>CALDYR010000100.1 GCA_937944405.1 uncultured Pirellulaceae bacterium | reverse complement strand
ACCCACGATTCTCTCAGGTGCAACCAATGAGATGGAGATTATGCGTGACGAAGTCTTCGGCGTCGTGAGCCCCGTCATGAAAATCAACAGCTTCGAAGAAGCCTTAAAACTGGCCAACGACAGTGACTACGGTTTATCGGCTTTCATTTTCACCAACGACTATCGGCGCGTTCAGCGCGCGGTGGCGGAATTGGAATTTGGCGAAATTTATATCAATCGTGGGATGGGCGAACAACGTCAGGGATTCCATAATGGGCACAAAATGAGCGGTACCGGTGGCGAAGATGGCAAATACGGGATGGAAAACTATCTCGAGAAGAAAACGGTTTACTTAAATTTCTCATAGTTGCTTTAGCCCGCGTTTACCTAGAATTCAACCGCCCCTCCTCAAAATTATCTTTTTAAATGAAAATCAAAACGGTCGAAACTGAGCTCTACCAAATTCCGCTGCTCAAACCGATGGAGGATGCAATTCATGGCGTCCAAAATAACTTTTCTCTGATCGTTGTTAAACTCACCACAGACGATGGTGCCATCGGAATGGGGTACACCTACAGTGTAGGTGAGGTGGGTGGATCATCCATTGCGACTTTAATCCGAGACAACCTTGCCCCCTTGGTGACTGGACAAGACCCGCGCCGCATCGAAGCGATCTGGCAAAAAATGTGGTGGGCGCTGCATTATGTGGGGCGCGGTGGAATCGCGATTTTTGGGATGTCGGCGATCGATACAGCGCTATGGGATCTGAAGGCACGGTTGGCGGGCGAACCATTATGGCGTTTTTTA
Source organism: uncultured Pirellulaceae bacterium (assembly GCA_937944405.1). Classification (GTDB taxonomy): domain Bacteria; phylum Planctomycetota; class Planctomycetia; order Pirellulales; family Pirellulaceae; genus Mariniblastus. The sequence goes on along the minus strand of CALDYR010000100.1, from coordinate 9,457 downwards.
GGGGGGCACGATAACAAAGCCGAATGCTACGGCGGCGGCATTGATTTTGACATGTCGATTGATCAACTGCTGGAACAAACGCAAAGGTTTCTTGATGTCGGTATTGAAGCGATCAAGATGAAAATCGGGCGCGATAGTATCTCCCAAGAGTGCCAGCGCATTGAAGCCGTGAGAAACTTCATTGGACCAGACCGTAAATTGATGGTCGACGTGAACATGAAGTGGACTGTCGAACAAGCGCTGCGCGCGGTGCGGGCGTTTGAACAGTACGATCTCTATTGGATTGAAGAACCGACCATTCCCGATGATGTTGAGGGACTTCGGCGAATCGAAACCGAAGGACCAATCGCCGTCGCCACAGGGGAAAATTTACACTCGGTCTACGAGTTCAAAACGATGATCGCCGATGGTGGCATATCATTCCCCGACGCCGACATTTCGAACCTCGGCGGTATCACGGCCCTGATGAAAGTGGCTCATATCGCTGAGGCATACAATCGGAAACTGACCACGCACGGCATTCAAGAAATGCACGTTAGCTGTCTGGCCGCGATCCCGAATGCGTCCCTGTTGGAAATTCACGCCTTTCGCGTCGACGATTTCTTGATCAACCCGATGAAGATCGAAGACGGTTTCGCGTATGCTTCGGATCTTCCCGGGCATGGCGTGGAATTGGATTGGGATAAAATAGCCAAACACAAAATTGGCTAAAACCAAATCTTGTTTTCCAATGTGCTTTCCAATGTGTTTTTCAATATCGTCCCCAAGTCTTTTTGCCGAACATTGATCGCGAACATAATTTCCACATCAAAGGAGCATGGTTGTGCGGTATCCCCATTCTGCACTCAGAACGATAACGACAGCGTCAACGGGGCTGATGTTTTTGGTTTTGGGCATCCCGATGGTGGTGCTGGCTCAAAATGTGCAACCAAACGCAGCGGAGAAAACGATGGTCGCTGCGCCGGAACAAATAGATTTTCTTGGCATCACCAACCCCGAGAGATTAACCGCCGCATCCAAACGCGCTTGAAGTGGCCTGACATTGGCAACCAATGGTTTGTCCAGTTCTCCACGCAGGATCTCAAAGGCGACTTGGCCTATGAAGAGGGGGCTTACCGTCGCCATCGCCAACGACATCAAAGGGCCCTATCTCAAATCGCCTTACAATCCGGTCTCCAATAGCGGTCACGAAGTTTGCGTCTGGAAGTACAACGGTGGCATTGCATCTTTGATGACTACCGATGGCCCAGAAAAAAACACGATTCAATGGTCACCTGATGGAGTCAACTTTGAAATCATGTCGGTGATCAAAGACGCGCCCCACGCCATCGGGCTGAACAGGACCGCAGACAACCAAAAAGAACCGACCGAAATCCTCCGGTGGGGCCTGACTCACCAGTACAAAACTGGAAACTGCCAGTACATTCGCCGCTTTTCATCGCGCCGCATCATTCGCCACACCGCATTGGGCGAATCGGCGGAGTGACAACGCGCCCCGGCCTTGGCCTTGGTCGCCTACCCCATCAACGTCGATTCAAATCGAACCAACGAACCAACGATGCGACGATGCGACGATGCGGCGGGGCAAAGAGGCCTCAACTTCAGCCAGCCTGGATTCTTGCCAATCCAGCGACACTAAAATTAAGCGCTGATGAAAAACCCGCTGATGAAAAACCTTCCCAAATTCAGTTCCTCCAAGAACCCAGCTTTAAAGATATCGAATCTTTTTTCGACATAACGTTGTAAGTGGTTCGTTTTTTTGGCCCATTCGGGCCAAAATTCCGCAAGACATCTGACTGTTTTACTGGTTTACAATGTGACGACTATTTCAAATATCAACTGAGTCCCGGTAGTCCTTAGCGTTTGGCCAATTCTGATAATGAACATGACATCTCGAAGTAGCATCGCGATCCCAACAGTTTTAAAAGAAATGGCTGTGCCCGCGTTGGTCTTTTGTGCATCGTGCGTGTTGGCGTGTATTAGTTTCGCTGCGGACCGGGACGAAGTCGATTTCAACACCGACATCCGGCCCATCCTTTCGGATAAATGTTTTCACTGTCACGGCCCAGATGCCGACAACCAAGAATCTGACTTTCGTTTAGACAGTCAAGAAAACGCTTTTAGCAACTTGGGCGGGTACGCAGGAATCGTTCCGGGAAACATCGACGACAGCGAAGTCCATCTCCGCATCCGATTGCCTGCCGATGACGGCGCGGTGATGCCGCCCGTTGATGCCGTCCGACAATTGACAGCATCCGAAAAAGACATGATCGACCGTTGGATCAAACAAGGCGGCCAATACGATGCTCACTGGGCGTTTCAACCGGTACCAACTGAAGTCTTGGTTCCGCAAACAGGCACACCGTGGGCGCGGAACGAGATTGATCACTTTATTTTCGAATCGGCCAACAAAGCGGGAATGGCGCCCAATGTTAACGCGACGCGCGAAAAATGGTTGCGGCGAGTAACTTTTGACTTGACGGGACTGCCGCCAACGATCGTGGAACTGGATTCGTTTGTCGCGGCGACCCAAGATAATCCTGAAAAGGCTCACGAAGATGTGGTTGATCGATTACTTGAATCTGAATCCTGTGCGGAACGGTTGGCCAGCGAATGGTTGGACGTCGCGCGGTATTCAGATTCTTACGGTTATCAAAGGGACGACGAGCGTTACGTTTGGCCTTACCGCGATTGGGTGATCGCGGCGTTTAAAAACAATAAACCCTACGATGAATTCGTGATCGAACAACTGGCCGGGGATCTTTTACCCAACCCGTCGCGCGATCAAATTCTGGCCACCGCGTTCAATCGATTGCACTCGCACAAGAAAGAGGGCGGTGTCGCGATTGAGGAATTTCGCGTCGAAAACGTTTCAGATCGCGCTCATACATTTTCCGCCGCTTTCATGGCGCTGACCCTAGAATGTGCCCGCTGCCACGACCATAAATACGATCCCATCAAAACCAAGGAGTATTATGAAATCAGTTCGTTTTTCGACAACATCGAAGAAAATGGATTGATATCGTATTTCACCGACGCGACGCCTACCCCCGGAATGCCGTTGCCGTCGCCCGCACAAGCGTCCGCGTTAAATGAGTTCGCCAACCAAATTCAGTCCCTTGAAAATGAAATCGACCAATGGAAACTGGCCAATGAAGCTAAATTTCAGGCGTGGTTGAGGCATCGCGAAACAGTCAGAGAGATCAACGGTTTGATTGCCAGTCTCTCCTTTGAAAAGTTCAACGTCGCTGTCAGCAATGACAAACTGAAAAACGAAGCGGGAAAAAAGCTGACGAAAAAAGAGGCCCAGCGTTATCGGGAAATGCTCAGTAATATTTCCGGCACCGCACCGGTCATCACCACCGACCGCAACAAGTTTGTTTCCGGCGTCCAAGGCAACGGCATGAAATTGTCCGGCGACGATTCGGTGGTTATTCCCGATGTCGCTCATTTCAGCCGTCAGGATGCGTTTTCATTTGCGCTCTGGATCAAACCCGCGGAACTGGATCAACGGGCCGTGATTTATCGACGCTCGCGCGGTTGGGATGATGCGGGTAGCATTGGATATGAACTGACCAAATTGGATGGACGATTAAGCGCAAAATTAGTCAATTTTTGGCCCGGAAACGCACTCTGTGTGGAAACCAATGAAATCCTCGAAGCCAATAAGTGGCAACACGTCGCGGTGACCTATGATGGCTCCAGCAAAGCCGCCGGGTTGAAAATCTTCGTCGGTGGAAACAACGTCGGCCAAAACATCGTACAAGATTCATTGACTCGGCAAATCACGACGTGGATCAACGGGCATAACGACCTTGCGATTGGTTCACGTTTCCGCGACCGAGGTTTCAAAGACGGCGTGGTGGATGAGTTCCGCGGTTACGATCGGGTACTGTCGCAGTTAGAAATCCTGCAGCTTATCGACGGCGTTTCCCTGAATGAGGCGTTGTCGTCCGACGTTGCCACGATCAGTGAGACCACGATGGGCATGTTACGCGAGTATTATTTTCTGGCTGTTGATCCTTGGTTGAATCAGAGACGCGCGGCACTTAAAAACGCGCGGGCTAAATGGAATAAGGTCATGGACGAAACGCCCAGCATTTCGATCATGCGAGAACGAGCTCAACCTCGTAAGACTTATTTGCTCAAACGAGGTGCCTACGACGACCGGGGGGCCGAGGTTACCGCTGATACGCCTGATTTTCTTCCTCCCATGGACAACGACCAACCACGCAACCGATTGGGGTTAGCAAATTGGCTGTTACAGCCTAACCACCCGCTGACTTCGCGCGTGGTCGTCAACCGGTATTGGCAGTTACTCTTTGGACACGGACTAGCAAGGACGCCGGAAGATTTTGGTTTACAAGGCGAATCCCCCACCCATCCAGAACTCTTGGACTGGCTCTCACGAGATTTTATGAACCATGGCTGGGATATGCGGCGTCTGATAAAGCAGATAGCGTTGTCTTCTACCTATCGCCAAAGCTCGGTCGTGACCTCCGACGTCCGTAACAGGGATCCCGAGAACCGCCGATACACGCGCGGCCCCAGTCAGCGTCTATCTGCGGAAATGGTGCGGGACAATGTGTTGGCAACCAGCGGTTTGTTGGTCGATAAAATTGGCGGGCCTCCAGTGAAACCCTACGATCTGGCACTGGCCTATACTCCGTTGGAGGTTGACTCTGGGGACGCTCTTTATCGGCGCAGTTTGTACACTTTTTGGAAACGCACGTCGCCGGCTCCGGTGATGATCACGATGAACGCGAATAAACGCGAAGTCTGCCGGATGCGGCGGGAGATTACCGCATCGCCCTTGCAGGCTTTGGTATTATTAAACGGGCCCCAGTTTGTCGAAGCCTCGAAAGTTCTTGCCGCTAAACTGATCAATCGATACCAGGATGACTCGCAATCGATCACCGACGAAGCGTTTCGTTTACTGACCAGTCGCCTGCCCAACGAATCCGAATCGGAAGTCCTGTTGGCGTTGTTGGAAGAGCAACAAACGCATTTTGATCAACACGAAGACTTAGCCGAAGAACTGCTCGAAGTCGGCCAAGCCCCTGCCGATGGTAGCCTACCGGCGTCGCAACTGGCCGCAGTAACGGTGCTGGTCAACACGATCATGAACTTGGACGAAGCGGTGAGAAACAAGTGATCAAGACGATTCTAAAGACCGGGAATTCCCACCTTAAGCATTCGTTTTGGCAACGATTCGTCGACCATAAAAACGCGTTAACTGAAAACAAATGGATTTTCAAAAGTTGAGAATTGAGTCGAACATGAACCATCAGCACTGCAACGGTCGTGACACCTCCCTGTTCACCAGCCGCCGAAAATTCCTTGCCGGTTTCGGTCAAGGGCTGGGTGGGATCGCTTTGGCGACACTGTTAAATCCCGCGACATCCACTGCCGCAGACCAAACCTTCAAAAAGGTTCCCGGCGTGCTGAGCAAATTGCACCACGCCCCAAAAGCGAAACGCATCATTTATTTGTTTCAATCGGGCGCGCCATCCCAGATGGATTTGTACGATTACAAACCGCGTTTGAACAAAGACCACGGCAAAGAGCTTCCCGATTCAGTACGTGGTTCGCAGCGTTTGACCGGCATGAGTGGGTTTCAGTCCAGCTTACCCTTGGTGGGGTCATCCTTTAAATTTGACCAACACGGCGAAAGCGGCATGTGGCTAAGTGAATTGCTACCCCACACGGCATCGATCGCTGATGATATTTGCATGATCAAATCTTGCTATACAGAGGCGATCAATCATGGCCCCGGCGTCACGATGCTGCAGACCGGTTCACAGTTTCCCGGCCGCCCCAGCATGGGAGCTTGGATGCATTACGGCCTAGGGTCGGAAAACCAAGACCTGCCAGCCTTTGTTGTGATGGTGTCAACCAAACGCGGCGGCCAGCCCTTGCGGTCGAGTCTCTGGGGGAGCGGTTTTCTTCCGGGGAAGTACGATGGCGTCGAACTTCGTGCTGCCAAAGACGCCGTGCTGTATCTCAATAGCCCCCAAGGTATCGACCGCCCCAGCCGCCGCAAAGCGCTCGACCGGTTGCAGCAATTGCACCAAATGGAATTAGAAGCCACCAGCGATCCCGAACTCGAAACGCGCATCGCCCAGTACGAAATGGCGTATCGAATGCAGATGTCAATTCCCGAAGTCACCGACGTTTCGGACGAACCTGAATCCACCTACAAACTCTATGGTGAAGACGCACGCACCCCAGGAACTTTTGCCGCCAACTGCCTTCGGGCTCGCCGATTGGCCGAAAAAGGGGTCCGGTTTATTCAACTGTACCAACCCGGTTGGGACCACCACGCGAACATTACGGGGCAACTGAAAAGATCAGCTAAAGGCGTTGATCAGGCGTCAGCCGGATTGATCAAGGACCTAAAACAGCGCGGGATGCTGGACGATACGTTAGTGATTTGGGGCGGCGAATTCGGCCGGACAAGTTATTGCCAAGGGAAATTAGACCCCGTCTCTTTCGGCCGTGATCACCACCCAAGATGCTTTACCACGTGGATGGCTGGCGGTGGCGTGAAGGCCGGCTACACCCACGGCGAAACCGACGAATATAGCTACAACGTGATCAACAACAGCGGCGTCCATGTACACGATCTTCACGCCACAATCCTGCACCAGATGGGCGTCGATCATGAACGGTTAACGCACAAATATCAGGGACGACACTTCCGATTAACCGATGTCCATGGTCACGTGGTAAAAGAAATTCTGTCGTAGGAACCTTTTATCGGCCATCGAACTTCGGAATTTTAATCGTCACCCCCTGCGGAACGGTCGCGGGATTGCTTAATAAATCGCGATTGGCCAAGTACAAATCGAAGTAGTAATCAGCTGTCCCGTAAAACTTCGTCGATATCGTTTGCAAAGTATCATTGGGCAGCGTTTCGTACTGCCGGAAACTTCCATATGTCACGGTCGCCGCTTCAACGATTTCGGATGCTCCAGTATTCGTCTTCGGCGCGAACTGACCATAGTCTGGTGGTGAAACAAATTCCGGTTGCGACCCCGGGTTTGGATTGTACTGGGGGCGCAACTCGTTTTGAATCTCTGACCTTCGCCCTTCCCGAACAGCCCCAAACTGCTGGGCGGCCGTAAACGCGTTCCGATTATCGGCCGACGAAAAAGGCGCGCCCTTGAAGCGGTCATCGTTCAACGATCGCACCCTAGCCGAAGCATCGCCAGCCACTTGCGAGCGTCGGGAAACGAACCCTCGATCGACTTCGACAATTTCAGGTTGCCGTTGTTGCTGCGATCCCTGAGACCGATTGGAAGAAGACGCATTGGGGGCACGATCTTCTAGGGGCGTGCTTCGGTTTTGCGAAAACACATCCCAACGTTTTTGTTTTTCGGTCCAAGATTCCGGTTTCAATCGCTGCTCACGTGCTGGATTCAATGGCGTTGAAGTCGCCAGATCAGAGATCGCAGACTGACGGTGCGATTGTGCCTGTTGGCGGTTCCAAAATTCGCCTGTCCGCTGCTTCACCGAATCAACGATTTCGGGGATGGGCTGCGTTATCTGCTGACGATAGTTTTCCAACCGACTTTCCGCTGCAGCAACTTGCGAACGAATAGACTCCCAATCGGTGTCCTCTGCTAACGGGGCGGTGGAATTGACGTCCACATCGGAGAACGTAGGCACCGGGATAAGTTCGAGTTTGCGTGTGTCGGGTACCGCCGAATCCGGTGATCCAGCGCTGAAGCTCAGTCCACGATTGACTTCTTCGGCCAAGGTGGAGAAATCTGGGACGATCGCTACTTTGGGTCCGGCAGGCCGCCCGTTTTGATGTTGGGATCTCGTCGCTGGGGAACTTCGGAAGCCTTCCACCAGTTGGGATTGTTGGACCACCGCTTGAGAAGCGCCAGTCAATCTTTGTAAGTTCTCATTCTCCGAATCTGAGATTTGCACGCGGTCACCACCGGCGCTGACCAGTAGATCCAAAGGGCGCACGTTAGGGATTTCGGTTTGCGAACGGGCCCTCAGTTGATTGACCGTGATTGGCTTCTCTTTTGCTGGTGATTCAAACAAGGAGGAAAGAAAGCCTTGGGTTTTCTCCAACAGGTTAGGGTTGGCGATCGATGCATTGGGGTCGATCGTGCCATCGGGAAGGAGCGCTACAGTTTGGTTTTGACCGACAGGGCGATCTTGGAGGTAAGCCCCGAACCAAAACGCCGCCACAAGACAACCGACACCCATCGTAATTTGTTGAAATGAACCCATCAAATCTCCACAGTTGAACCAGTCAGTGACATCAAGTCACAGCCGCTTTCCAACATGTTACCAACAACTTCGGCAACACGGAAAGCATGCCAATCCATGGCAGACTTCTACGAACGTGTAATTATTGCACGGTGTGCAGGAAGTGGTACGGAATTAAGCATTCAATAGGTCACACCTTTATTGAAAAATCTCGACATATACACCTTGGGTAAACCCTGCGGATGTCACCGGGTAAACGGCGTGAGGGTTTTGCGATTATTGCTGATCAGGCAAACCCGTCTCCGCTGGCATCTCGGGACTGACTAAAGGTTACCTGTTACGGACTTATTTCATGTCACATTTTTATGATGGTATCGATTTTGGACCGCTCTGTCACATTTGCCCGATTGCTGAGAATTTTGCAGAACGTGACTTCGCCGCCGTCGGTGATTGACCCGGCCGCTTTTGTCCAGCAACGACAGTTCTCTTTTGAAATTCTGATGCCGATAACGCGAACGCGATGCGCTCTTGCACACGACCTGCTCCTTGCTGGTTATTGCTGGATCGCGCGGACTGTCCCGATCCAACAGCACACTGGGCGTCGGCTCCGGAGGTGGCAGCGTGGGTCAGGACGATTACTCCTACGATGCCAATAAAAACAAAACGACACCGGGCCGTTGTCTACCTTCGGCTTTGGAAACGGGAACAGCACGATCTACGATGATGAGAATCGACCGACTACACGGAACCGCAACGACGGAGATCTCAACCGCCAATGGGATCTGTCTCTGGTAGGCGATTGGAACGTGACCATCGTCGGAAACGATTGGCTGATCTGGGCTGGTTTATGAAAGCCCTCAAAGAGCCTCTTTCGCGCTTCGCAAATAAACATGATGGTCGCCAAGGTGTTTTCTGGCTTGCGCGTACAAGGGTGTCACGGTACTGGATACAGAATCGCTGCTGGCGACTTGTGCGTATGTCGATCTCAATCCAGTGGCCGCGGAGATCGTCAAAGAACCTGAAAACAGCGATTACACATCGATTAAGACGCGCATCGCTCACGTGGGCCGCAAGGGCAAGACAGCGTTGCATTGTTCAAGGCAGCGCGCCAAGGCATTGTCGCGGCAAGCCAAGCCGCTGCAGGTAGTCTGGAAGACGATGAAAGATTTGGCGGCCATCGGCATGGCGATCAACAGCACCCAAAGAAGTAAGGGAGACGAAATTGCGG
>CALDYR010000099.1 GCA_937944405.1 uncultured Pirellulaceae bacterium | reverse complement strand
AGTTTGCGACGCTTCGTACTTTCTTTATTCAAGCGCGACGCTTCCATGCCCAAAACTAGCCTTAAGATAAGAGAAAAAGACTAAGGGCCGCGCTAAACACCGACAAGCTTGAGGCCGTTTTATTCCGCGTTTAACCCAATTCCAAAGGCGCTGACCCTGCGACCACCGGAAGCCGCGATGCGTAGGACCCATATGTTTGCCTCGATGCTCGGCTTGCCGGTGCGAATCGCTTTTTCAAAAACCTCCGCGGTGCGTTTGCCGTACCGATGATGGGTAAGGTCTGGCATCGCAGCGGGCGTGATCAGCACCAGCGATGTGTCATCGCAGCCAACGCTGGTGTCGATCTTGAAGTACAACCAAATGAAACGCCGAGTGATGGTGCTCAACACCGCCAGCACGTAGCATGCCCTTGAAGGTTCGCCGCGGAGCGAACCCCCAACCGGTCATCAGTCCCATCAAGCTTGCATAAGTCGGCACCGTCATCGCCGCTGAAAAGACTTGACGCATTGGCAAAATGATCTACCGGTATGCGTGGTCGTTGTTTTTCCGATAAAGCGCTTCTTTACCATTAACCTTCATCGAAGAGACGCAGATATTTTCTTTGATAGCACACCGACGTTAGCAAGTGAGCGTTTCTGTGAAAAACGAACTTAGACACATTAATTCATGCTCTAGTTACTTGGTTTGGGACGCCGCTACAGCCTCCGGATTAATCGCGATGCTGTCGATAACAACCGAACCGTCACCTGCTCCCGCCCGGAACACTTGTGCCACTAAAAAATCCCCAGGTTTAACTGCTGGCAACGTAAAGCTGGCACTATATGTGCCAGTTGCGGGTGCTCCTGTCCCGTCGACGAACAACGTATCGGCGCCGACCTGAGTAAACGATGCCCCATTATCCACGTTAGGGAAAAATTCCTTCCCCGGAGTAATAGCGACATCTTCTCCGCCGTGCAAATCAATAGTTGCCGTTCCCCCCGTGGCGGCATCAAGCCCGGAAACCAAAAACACACGGGCTCCAGCCTGCGTCGCAGTAGGGTCAATCTCCGAAACTTCGACATCAAAGGTGAAATTTCCAGCGGCGGGAACTGGAGCCTCATTGAGATCAAAAATAGCCGCAAATCCCCGGCTTTTAGTTAAGCCGATTGATATCGTGCCCGTTCCAGACTTAAACAAAACGTTGGACGCACCAGCTTTAGATGCGATGATGTTGCCCACGTTTGACGAAATGTCATGATCACCAGAGCTATTAACAATCGTGGGAGCCGCATCCCCTCCATCGAAGCCCTCAAAAAATCCAACAATGTCGCCATGTGCGGGTACAGTCATCAGACTGACTCCAAACATCAAAACAAAACTCTTAAAAACAAACTTCAAACACATATGTAAACTTCCAGGAAGGAATAAAACGAGTACTCAACAAATTGGCCTTGCTTTTCAAGAACCGAACAGAAAAGTAACGGCACCACAAACCGGCCTCCGGTTTTTTTGTCAAATAAGTGATTTGCGTTAAGAACGAATACCGCCTAATCTTTTTAAGTTAATGATCGGACCACTGAAGTCAATGGCTTTTAGCTAAAAATCAATTTCTACCGGGTGAGTTTCAAGCAGAGCCAGGACAAATAAAGGGTCAAGTACCTGGGCTGGAGCCTTTGGAATTTGGAATTTGGTTAAACGCGGAATAAAACGGCCTCAAGCTTGTCGGTGTTTAGCGCGGCCCTTAGCCTTTTTCTCTTAAGGCTTGATTAAAATAGCGCCGATTTGCCCGGTGCCCTCGGGCAGGATGATTTTCATCGCGTCCCCAATATAGACCTCGCAAGAAATGCGTTTGCCATTGGTATGCCAGCTGCGGCCTACAGGGAGAGTTGTAACCGCAATCCAACGCAGAGGTTTAACGTTTCCCAACAACAGCGCGGATCTCAACAAGTCTCAACGCATCCGAACACACCACAACGGCCCGTGAGCCTGCCCAAAATTGCAAAACCATAGCACCCAAAGGGCATAGATGAACCAACGAGGGTTCGATCTTACACGGTCGCCGTTTGCCGAAGGTTGGGGCTACATCTGCATTTCATCGCCGGGCGCTGGAATCATCACCGGGCCCAGCTTCAGTTTTTCTAACTTGGTTTTCAATTCAGTCGCGCTGTCCATTTCGCAGTGCACCAGCGCGATGTGTTTTACGTTTCCTTGGGCGGAAGTCTCTTTCGCCCAAGCCAAAAGATTTTCCTGATCAGCGTGACCGCTGCTGCCGGTCAGATGAGCGACCTTGGCTTTGACTTCGTATTGTTGGCCGTAAATTTTCACTTTATCCAACGAACCATCCATCAAAATCCGTCCCAGCGTATGCGGCGCTTGATAACCGGCAAACAAAATGCGGGTTGAAGGTTTCTCGATATTATTTTTCAAGTGATGCAACACGCGTCCACCCTCGCACATGCCTGAGGCGCTGATGATGATGCAAGGTTCGTTCGAACTATTGAGCGCTTTGGATTCTTCAACCTTGCGGATGTAGTGGAGATTGTCAAAGTTCAATGGATCTTCGTCTTCTTCGGTCAACACCGCGTTGATCATTTCGTCATTGAAACATTCAACGTGAGATCGAAACACATCAGTCGCATTGACCGCCAACGGACTGTCAACGTACACTTTCATGGGCGGCAATTGGCCTTCTTCCGCCAACAGGTTTAACCGATAAACAATTTCTTGGGTGCGTCCAACGGAAAACGCGGGAATGATCAGTTTCCCCCGATCCGCGTAAGTTTCTTCGGCGATTTCTTTTAATGTTTTTTTTACGTCACTGCCTTCTTTATGATTTCGGTTGCCGTAAGTGGCTTCCATGATAACGTAATCCGCGTCTGCGACGACTTTTGGGTCGCGCAAGATCGGCATGTCCGAACGCCCGATGTCGCCACTGAATACCAATCGTTTGGTTTCACCTGAATCCGGGTCGGTAAGGTTGAGTTCGACAATCGACGCCCCTAACATGTGACCGGCCACATGAAATCGACAGTTGACGCCTTCCATTGGAGAAAACATATGATCGTATTCGATCGTCCGAAACTGTCGCAGTGTCGCGGCGGCCTGTTCCGGCCCATACAGCGGCACAAACAGTTCTTGATTGTTGCGGCGACGTCTTTTGTTGACATACTTCACGTCATTGACTTGAATCTTCGCACTGTCCAACAGCATAAACGCGGCTAAATCGCGAGTCGCCGAGGTCGCGTAAATCGGGCCGCGAAATCCTGAAGCATGCAACGACGGCAGATTGCCGCTGTGATCAATGTGCGCATGAGAAAGAATCACCGCGTCGATCGAGTTGCCATCAAAAGGAGTATTTCGGTTCTTTTCGAATGCGACTTTGCGTTTGCCTTGATAAAGCCCACAATCCAGCAAAATGCGTTTCTCGCCGAACTGAATCAGGTGCATCGAACCGGTTACCGTTTGAGCCGCGCCCCAGAATTGAACTTTCATAGACTCTCTCTTAATGATGCAAAAATTTTACTTGCGGCCATAATGCCGTTTTTTTCGCGCGTTTCTTTTTTGACGTTCAGCGCTTAAGATTTTAGTTAGGCAGATGCCAAAATACCGTTTTTGGCAACGGGGTGAAACGTCCGACTTTGATTCCTCCCGCTTTCATTGCTTCGCCGATCCAATTATTACAGGTGTTGAACAAATGATGCTTACCTGTCGCGGGAAAAATCTGACCATGATCGTCATGCGATACCGACGCCAGGGGCGAATCGCTGTCGAAGGATCCCTCGATGTATTCGCACAATTGTTGATACTGCTGGGGTGAAATTTTTACCCCCATGGTTTGAGCACTAGTGTAGGGTTTGGAAACGCACCGAACATGCATTACTGCATCCGTTGGAAACAACATCGCCTTAATCACAGTCTCTATTTCCAAATCGTGTTGCGCTTTCGATCCATTGCAGAGCGCTCGGTCGGCCCAACCGATCGCGATATGTGAAACCGATCGATCTGGTTTCATGTCCAGTTGGTGTGACCAGTCTTTTTCTGCCGTTTTGATCGGAAGAATCAGATCACATTGTGTGTTACCTGAATAGATAAAAATCTCGACTCCATCAGCGGCCAGTTTAAATCCCTCGTTGACCGGCAGCCACGCTCCTACGCCGCCGGCGACCGCATAACACACCAATGGCCCCAAAACCAACAGCACCGCCCACTTTAGCAATTTAATCACCACTGCCCCGATTCGCTCCCCCCATCCTTTGGGAGGCACAACCGGGGGGCCGTTGATACGGTCCCAGTCAATCGCCGCAGGTCGCCGGCCAGTTCGGGCAGGTTGGCCCAGCGGTAATGACCGGTCAAAACTTTGGCTTTCGAAATCGCTCATGAGATAAACACCGACCAGAAACGCTCAACCGTTCCCAAAAACCAAGCCTTCGGTATAGGCATAAAGCGTCGATGTCGGTTGGGGCTGATTGGGGGAATGATGCTGGTGTGGTGGTTAGGATTTAACACGTTCAAGATATTCGCCGGTACGTGTGTCGATACGAATAATGTCGCCCGTGTTGATGAAGATCGGGGTCATGAATTCGCCGCCGGTTTCGACTTTTACGGGTTTCTTGACGTTGGTTGCGGTGTCACCTTTGGCAGCCGGTTCGCAGTATTCCACCAACAGGTCGACATGGTTGGGGGGGGTGACAAGAATTGGGTTGCCGTCAAAAAATGTGATCTGACATTCCGCGTTGTCCTTTAGGTACTTCCAGTCGTCACCTACTTGCTCGGCCGCCATTTCGTACTGCTCGTAGGTTTTGCTGTTCATGAACACGAATGCTTCGCCCTGACGGTACAGGTACTGAACGTTAGTGTCTTCGATGTCTGCTTCTTCCAGTGTGTCGTTGCCTTTGTAAGTGCGGTCAAGTGTTGTGCCACGCAGAAGATTTTTAAGTTTGCAGATATGCATCGCGTTCCCCTTGCCGGGTTTTTTGAATTCGACGTGGCTCATGATGTAGGGTTCGCCATTGATTTGAACTTTAAGACCTTTGCGAAAGTCGCTTGTTTTATATGCCACTTAATTGTCCTAGAAATCTACTGGTTGGTTTGAGGTGAAAATTTGGCCCTTGGCACGAAAACCAGACGTCACTGGAATTAGATTCGATACCGGGTATTCTTAGTGGATGAAAATCTTAACCCATTCCGGCGAATCTGTCGGCGCTGAATCTATCGGTAAAAAGGGAAGTTGGCAGCGGCAGATGAAACTGGCAGTCCGTGATTTTGCCGCACTGCGGAAAATGCTCGATTTGCCTGATAATTTAACCGCTGGCACTGCCGAGGCATCCTTTGCGCTGTTCGCGCCACTGCCCTTTGTACGGCGTATCGAACCCGGCAACCCGCGCGATCCGTTGCTGTTGCAATTGCTTCCCAGCCCCTTAGAAGACGTTTCACCGACACATTTTTCGGCCGATCCGTTAGCCGAATCTGACGCCACTTTGGGCGCGGGCGTTTTAAAAAAATATGCCGGTCGTGCGTTGTTCATTGTCACCGGTGCCTGTGCGATTCATTGCCGATACTGCTTTCGTCGCCATTTTCCATATCAAGAAAACTCTCTAATCGGCAAAGGATGGGGAGATGCGATTGCCGCGATCAAAGCCGATGATTCGATCGAGGAAATTATTTTCAGCGGTGGCGACCCTTTGACGATTCTTGACCAACCGCTGCGGTCATTGATCGACCGCATTCAAGAAATTCCCCATGTCCGACGATTAAGAATCCACACACGGTTACCGATCATGATTCCCGCGCGCGTGACCGATGATTTGGTGGCGATGTTGCAGAACACGAATTTAGAGGTCGTGTTGGTCATTCACGCCAATCACGCCAATGAGATCGACCAAGCGGTAGCCGGAGCGATCATCAAGTTAACAACGACCGGCGCGATGCTGTTGAACCAATCGGTATTACTTGCCGGAGTCAACGATAACGCGGTGGCGCTGATCGAGTTGAGCAAGCGTTTATTGGCGATTGGCGTGCTGCCATATTACCTTCACCAATTAGACCAAGTCACCGGAACGTCGCATTTCGAGGTGCCTATTGCGCGCGGCGTCGAGCTCATCGAAACGATGCGTGCTGCGTTGCCAGGATT
Organism: uncultured Pirellulaceae bacterium; assembly: GCA_937944405.1. Classification (GTDB taxonomy): domain Bacteria; phylum Planctomycetota; class Planctomycetia; order Pirellulales; family Pirellulaceae; genus Mariniblastus. The sequence continues at coordinate 5,585 of CALDYR010000099.1, read as the reverse complement.
CGCCGTCCCGCGATACGTCCAAGAGATTCCTGAACGTCTTAATAAGACCGTATTAGCGTAACCTTGGTTGGTTTCCTTGTTGTCACGTTTTTACATTTAGGCGTTCTTCCACTTTTAGAATACCGATGAATCTTGAGGGCCCGATCTGTTTTGAAAGGGTTCTTCTGCGCGGGCATAAAAACGAAACGCAGCCCCTCCCCGCCGGTCAAAGATCAAAAATGTCAGGGTGAATTCAGACGCGCCGAAGAAAAACCATTCGTCTTTCCAAACTCGAAAAACCCCGAACCCGTCCACAGCAGCAGCCGAATACAATGGCTGGACTGTTGTCCAGCCGCGAAGAAGACTCGCAAACCTCAAAACCGAGTCAGCGATAGTCAGTAATACAAAATGTCTTTGCACTGAGACACCAAAGTCAAACCGAACCCCACCGACGGTTCTAAGACACGGGGATCACTGCTTCATCGTTGAACGTGACCTGACGTTCGCGGGAAGGAAACGTTGTTCAATGCGCGCTATGGAGAACCCGATTAGGTTAGAGCGTTTCCTTAGGTTTGAGTTTTCGAGGCCTCTACGAAAACAGTTGCGTTAGGTATTCTAAACTTTCGACGCATTGTTGGACGGCGTCAGTTTCCGCGTCGCGCTGGACAGTCAAGTATCCGTTGTAGTCTTTCTCCTCCAACAGCCCCAGAAGCTGTGCCCAGTCGACACTGCCGCGGCCGAGCTGTACTTCGATGCGTTTTCCTTGCGAGAGGTCTTCCACCGCGTCGCGGGCGCGAAAATTGGCCACGTACGGTGCCAATAACTTCATCGCTTCCCCGACGGAATAATTGTGAAATAACAAACCCGCCGGATCGAAGTCGACCGCCAGACTTCCTACCGGCAACTGCGTAATCAAATGCTGTAACGATTGGCCACCTTCGATCCCCGTGCGTGCCGCCAGTTGCGCGCCGCAGCGATGGCCATGGTTGCCGATGTCGTAGAGCGCTTGGGTGAGGGTGTTCCAATCGGGGCTGTTGGGTTCCGGGATGCGTCCGATTTCGTTGACGACAACGGTACATCCCAGATCGTAAGCCATCGTCATCGCGGCTTTGGTCGCTTCAATACGCTGTTCCAGTGATTCGGTCACCGCGTATCCCCGGCGCGTAGGAAACTGAACCGACGCGACCTTTAAATTAAAATCGGCCAACGTTTTTTGAAAATGGCGCACTGCGGTTCGAGACATCTCCGAAGGTCGCAATTGCGTTCGGCCGTTAATTTCGATGCCGTCTGCGCCGATCGCCGAGGCAGTGGCCAAAGCTGTTTTTAAGGGTTGATGCAAGGATTCTAAATTGATCGCTTTTTTTAGCTTGAGCATAACAGGCACGTTTGGTACGCGGCGTACGTTGGCTTGGATTGGAGTTTTGAGCATTCTAACTTAAATTAGTCGTTCGCTGTTCGCCACATGTCTTACCGATTGGTTTTGGGTTCATGATCATCCAACACGTTTGCCAGTTTCTTGAATCATTCGCCCCGCTTCGATTGGCGGAACAATGGGATAATGTCGGTCTGATTGCCGGCAACCGACAAGGGGATGTGAAAAACGTGATGACGTGTTTGACCATCACCGCTGAAACCGCTGACGAAGCGATCGCGAAAGCGGCTGATTTGATTGTTTCGCACCACCCCTTGCCGTTTGTGCCTATTAAAAAACTGACCACTGACAACGTGCCCTCGGAGTTGTTGTGGAAGCTGGCTAATGCTGGCGTGTCGGTTTACAGCCCGCACACCGCGTTCGATTCAGCCGCCACAGGCATCAACCAGACAATCGCTGACATGATTGGGGCGAACGGACCCAAACCGCTGGCGGCGCTAATTGACGATGCTGCCGGGTTGGGCGCGGGGCGTTACGGGAAACTGTCCAGCCCGATGTCAGTGTTGGATTTCGCGGAAGTTTTAAAAAAAGAGTTCGGATTGAGCGCACTTCGATGCGTCGCCAATGCGTCTGGCCAAGTTTCCAAAGTTGCGGTCGCTTGCGGCAGCGGTGGTTCGTTTTTGGATAAAGCGGTGCGTGTCGGGTGCGATGCGATGGTCACCGGCGAAGCAACCTTTCACACATGCTTGGACGCCAAGGCCAAAGGGGTGGCGCTGTTTCTATTGGGACACTACACCAGTGAACGATTCGCGATTGAGAAACTGGCAGACGAAATAAAAAAAGAGTTTCCCCGACTAAATGTTTGGGCCAGTGCCGATGAAAGCGATCCAATTTCGACCTGCTAAAGGTTGTCGGCGCGTTGTTTGGGGCCGATTTTGTGTGCGAGCTTTTGAAGCCTTAATTTGCAGGAATTTGTTTCTGCGCTCTAATTTCGAATTTCGGCGAATCCCGCTGCGATCGGAGTTGTCCTGCTCCAAAAGCGGAAACTGGTAAAAAAGGGGCTTGAAATTAGGCCTTTGTGCCTCACTTAAGTATTATCCAGTGGCAACGGATTTCGTAAGATTAAATAAAGGGTTTCGTCTAAAACAGTTACCTCTTGGTGACGCATCACGGGATTTCGAACGCTGGTACTGTTTTCAGCTCATCAAGGAAGCGATAAATGATCAACGACAAAAGGTTTCTCACCGCGCTGCCAGTCTTCAACGAAGTCGACACCGTTGATGCGGTGCTCAATGAGGTGACGTGGTACTCCCACGATGTGCTGGTTGTCGACGACGGGTCCAGCGATGGGACGGGGAGTCGATTAAAGCAACGGTCTGACGTGAGCGTCGTCACCCACCCACATAACCGTGGCTATGGCGCGGCGCTGACGACCGCGTTTGGGTATGCGATTGAGAATGGTTACGATTATTTAGTTACGATTGACTGTGATGGGCAACACGAACCCCAGCGCATTCGCCAATTCGTGACCGCATGTCATCAATCCGGAGCCGACATTGTCTCCGGCAGCCGTTATCTCAAATCCTTCGACGCCGACACGCCACCACCGGAAGAACGTCGGAAGATCAATCATGAAATCACAAAATCGCTGAACGAAATTTTAGACTTTCAATTGACCGACACCTTCTGTGGCTTCAAAGCCTATGCGATTGAAGCCCTAAAGAAGCTTAACATCTCCGAAACAGGCTATGCGATGCCATTGGAGTTATGGGTGCAAGCGGCCTGTCACAATTTGAGGGTCCAAGAGCTCGCGGTCCCTTTGATTTACTTGGACGAAACACGGACGTTTGGTGGTCAGTTAGACGATGGCAATACGCGTTTGAATTACTATTACAATGTGATCAACCGGGCGATGAAGGCACTGCCTAGCGACTGTGAAAAATATCGTGGCCAGCGAGTCGGATAGTGCGATCTTCAAACGGTGCTCCGCCCGATTTTACCGACGATCCACTAACGCACCGGCGTTTGCGCGCGCCCGGGCAACACGGCGAAGCGTTGGATGTCCCTAACGGCGATGCGGTCAGAACGCTGTTCACTTCTAATTTGTCGTTGCGATCGAATTACCAGAGTAGGCTGTCGAATTTTTCTGCCATTGCCCGATCGAACGTTTATGACGCGGCGGTGAATTATACGCGTCTTTATCTTCCTGAGGTCGATCCATGGCTGGCGACAGTTTCCACCGACCGCGTGGTCATGGCTGGGCACCAACCGAATTTATTCCACCCCGGCGTTTGGTACAAAAATTTTCGTTTGGACGCATTAGCCAAACGTTTCGCTGCGCTCCCGATCAACTTAGTCGTGGACAACGATCTGATGACTTCGCCGTTGATCCGTTACCCACAGAGGATCGCCCCACGAACTGCAAAAAAAGGCGCGGCGATTGATTCGACGGTGATTTTGTCGACTTTGCCGATGGATGCTGCTGACGCGCAAGTCCCGCAGGAAAGCAGACCGATCATCGACGACGCACGTTTTTCAAATTTTGGAGACCAAGCGGCCACCGCGACCGTTGGTGATCCGATCATCAAATCGCTCTGGCCGGAAGTGTTGGCGGCGCGACGAATTTTTGGGGACGACTCCTTGGGACGCGTCGTGGCGGCGGGGCGTCACCGATTGGAATGGGCTTGGGGGCTGCGAACGTTAGAGGTACCGATCAGCGCGGTGGCAGGTACCGGCGCGTTTGGGACGTTCGCCAGTCAAATTCTATTTGACATCAAAAATTTCCGTGAAGTTCACAACGGCGTGTTGCTGAAGTATCGCAAGACGCATGGCATTCGCAGTTCTTCGCATCCGGTCCCGGAACTGACGCAGGTGGGGCAATGGACCGAAACGCCATTTTGGATTTGGACGCGACAGGACCGGCAACGCCGCCCGCTGTTTGTGCAATCTCAAGCCGATCGTTTTTTGATTTCGGATTTGATCGGGTTTGAAGCTTCTGTTGGCATCGGACATTTCCCCCAGTGGTGGTCCGATGAAGTCACCACCAATCGCATTCGCATTCGCCCTCGCGCGCTGACCACGACGATGTTTCATCGGTTACTGGTCAGCGACCTTTTTATCCACGGGATCGGCGGCGCCAAATATGACCAGGTGACCGATCAGATCATCCTCGATTTCTTTGGCGTGCGACCGCCCGGGTATCTGACGTCCACCGCGACCTTCCATTTGCCGTCGGACGTGACACAGGTGACTCCCCGAGCCATCGCGGCGAAACTTCAGTCGCAGCGCAGCCTGCGTTTCCATCCTGAAGTTCATCTTCCTCAGTCGCCGGAAGGCGACGCTTTAAAGCGGCAGAAGTTTTTGGCGATCGACCAACTTCAATCCGGCGTTTCGAAAAAACGGGCTCATGAAAAAATCGCCGCCGTGAATCAGCAGATGGCCGCCATGTTGGCCGATCAAATTTCAGCTGCCCGAGGAGAAATTGCTGATTTGAAAACGCGTCTGCGCGTCAGCCAAATTTTGCACTCGCGCGAGTACAGTTTCGTACTCCATGGGACGTCAATCATTGACGATTTAAAAATGCTTGCTGATCAGTGACCCAGGTTTGCTAGTTTTGTCCAGAAGTTAGCAGCGTTCGATTCGACGGCTTATCCCAAGTGGGCCCATTCGCATGGAACGGCGCGTTTGTCCTGACTGCGGACGCGGATGCGTTCGGCTGCTGGCCGGTGGTTTTTCGGTAACCACATGGCCCAATGGTTGTCAGGCGTGGTTGGCTCGGCAGGATTGGATCAGGCGCCCCAGGCCCGTTGTGTTGGTTGCATGTCAGGGATTGCACTGTCATGCAGCTTGTCTTTTGTAATTTCTCCTTAATTTTCCGGCTCCCGGTCGCCTCGTCATTGCCCTGACGAGTCGACCGTCGTCGCATAACGCAGCAGCACGGATTTGCAGGATGGCCTCGGCGCCAACAGGATTGTTCCAGAACATTTCGGTTCCCTTGATGCGGTAGTTCATCTCTTTGACTGCTGACTCCATCCAAGCACTGGTCGTGGGCAGGCCCGCTTTGCGATATTCGTCATATTTCATGCGGTGCTGATTGTTCTCGAGGTATCCAATGACGCGACGCAACCCCTCGCGTGGATCGTCATCGGCAGTCTCCTTATCGGGAACTCCGATGCGTATCTGATGCTGACGAAGTTCGCCAAGCACCTCTGCGATGCGTCCCTGCCAAGTGAGT
>CALDYR010000098.1 GCA_937944405.1 uncultured Pirellulaceae bacterium | reverse complement strand
ACGAGCTCCGCTAGTTCGGCTAGTTTCTGTTGAATCTGTGCTTTGACGCTGAGGCTTGCGGAGCCTAAATTGGATTGAGACACGGTACTTTCTTCCCTGAACCTATGTAAAACACCCAGCTTCGTGCTGAGCCAAAGACATATCCTCCAATTTCAGCTCCAAAACGCAAACCCCAAATTGGAAAGAACATTAGCGTTCATGCACCCCACCCCTGCTCTCTTGGTAATCGTTATTGACTCGCCACTGGCGGATTGATAACTAAGACCAACTTCTATCGTCCTCCGGCAAACCGGGTTGTGTTCTTGAGCAATTTTCGAAAAACAAATGAATGGGGCGCCTTTGTGCTGCTAGCATTCGTTACACTCGCGTTGGTGGGGTCGCAGCGCGCGATCGCTCAGCGCCCGCGTTTTGGGGATCCGTTTCAAACTGGCGGAAGTGTTCCGGGGTCAATTATCACCGCTCCACAGTTGCCAGCGGGGCAGTTGCCTCAAGTTCGGTTGCCGCAGCTGCAAGCGCCTCAGTTCCAGGTTCCGCAAAATTTCCCGGTGCCGTCACTGCCTCAGAATTTTCTTGGAAATTTTCCGCAAGGACTGCCCCAATTGGGCCAACAGGGCGTGCTGCCGACGCTGGATTTGCCACGGACGAGCCCTCCGGATCCTTCCAATTATAATCTGCAGCCGTTTCCGATATTTCCAAACCGAGGTTTCGGTCAGCAGCAGCCTTTGCGTATTCTTCCGCCACCTCGGCAGCAGTTGCCGCAAAACTTCAATCTCCCACAGGCTGGGCTGGGGCAACCACAATTTGCGCCGCCTAATTTTGGGCAGTTCTCCAATCCAAACTTTCAATCTGGATTCAGCCCGTTTCAGAATCGTTTCCCTTACCAGGGCACTGGGGCCAATTGGTTGCCAGCGATCGATTGGACTTGGCCCCGCCAGCAATGGCAGCGATTCCAAACGGAGTTTCTGCCGCGCGTTTTGGAACGGCCGCGTTTTCGGCACACCTACCTGCACGGTAGTAACCGAAACGGCGTCAACGGAAACGAACTTGACATCAATGACTTCGAACTTGCCACAACGCTGACCCGGCCCAATTTCCTTGGCAGTGGTCAACCGCTGAGGATCAGTCCGGGGGCCGTGTTCTCGTTTTGGGATGGGCCGGAAACAGAATCGACCGGCTTCGATTTACCTTCGAAGGCGGTGGGAGTCTATTTGGGATTCGACCACGTAACGGATTTGACTAAGACTTCCGGTTTTGAAACCAACGCGACGGTCGGAATTTATAGCGACTATGAAAACCTGTCGTCGGATTCTTTTCGATTGACGGGGCGTTTGCTGGGGTGGCAACGTCTTAATTCGTACACCGTTGGGAAATTGGGGGTCGAGTATCTTGACCGCGTCCGTATCAAGCTTTTGCCGGCGGTGGGGTTGTTTTTTTCCCCCAACGCAGACATTAAATTCGATTTGTACTTCCCCCGCACAAAGCTCGCCCATCGGATTCCCAACTTAGGCCAGTACGAGGCGTGGGCTTACGTTGGCGGCGAATATGGTGGCGGCAGTTGGGGCGTGGAACGAATCGACGGCAGCGACGATCAAGTTGATATCAACGACGTCCGCGCCTTCGCGGGAATCGAGTGGATCGGGCCACGGCGAGTGACCGGATTCGTTGATTTCGGGTACGCCTTCGAACGAGAGGTCGTTTATCGGTCTAACCCCTTAGACGACCTTGACCTTCAAGACACGTTGTTTGTCAGGACAGGACTGGCGTTTTGATTGGTTGGTGTTTTAAGCCGCGAATTATCGGCCTGCGATTACCGGCGTTGCCTTAATTTTAACCAATAGGAACTACCAACAGTCATCGTACCCCTGATTCCGAAGTTCGTCTCCGACTTCTTCCTTGAACCATTTTGTGGTTGCTGGCGTGAAATAATTTTTCCAGTCCCCAACGACCCCTTTGCGAAAAAATTCGTCCGGTCTTTCTTCTTTAAATCCAGGGCTTAAAACTCCAGCGATGGGCGCGCATTTTTCAGGGTCGACGTCCAAGAACTCTAACAGGCGCGCTCGATAACCGGCGGTGTCGGCGTGTAAGTCCTCGTACCTTACAAATTGAATTTTGAGGTTTGGATACTTTTCCACCGCTGCTTTGTCGCTAGAGACATGATCGCGCCACCGCGCGGCGCTCTCGCGGACCATAACTTCGTGGCACAGCAACTGATCGGGGTGTTTTTGGAAATACCAAGGATCGCGTTTAAATAACTCAAACGTTTGGGCCATCTCGGGAATGCGTTGGAAAAGTCGATGGGCCTGCGGATTGTTGTACAGGTGGAATGCCCGACTGACCAAGACGTCCCTCCCGTCACGCACGATACAGATGTGAGGGACACCGCGCAACGTCACCGGTTCGATTGAATGAGGCGTCCGTTCTCCGATGACTCGCGCGTTAGCGTTAGCTTTTTCGGCTAAAACTTCCTTAATCAAGTTGTCAAATCTCGAGCGAACAAATTCACGGTATTCAGGGTCAGAGTAAATTGGTTCGGCACGCAGTTGCGGGTTGAGCTTACTTATGATTTTTTGCCAGTGATATTCCCCGATGCAGTCGACTTCTTGGTGGCTGCTGAGTAGACTGCCCAACCAATTGGTGCCGGACTTCATGAATCCGCGCAGTGAGAAAAATGTTTTGTCTTGCATCAAGCCTCCAAATTCAAACTTGGTTTAGTCGTCATTGCGTTTGTCTTTAGCAGGTAATTACACCACATCGCGGGGCAACTATCTACGCGGGGCAAACAAATTGTTAGCGGAGCAAAAGTTAATGGCAGATGAAATTGCAGAATCAAATTCCAACGTCGGCGAATCGACCATTCAATTGGATCATTTTTTACAATCGTGCGGCGTTCCCACCGGAGGGCAGGCCAAGCGATTGATTCAGTCCGGGGAAGTGTTGGTCAACGACGGCGTGGAGACTCGACGAAAAATGAAATTGCGTGTCGGCGATGTTGTCTGTTTTGACGGCGAAGAATTCGAGGTCGCTTTAGACGATTCGGTGGGAGAAGCAGATTAGGCCCCGGCCCAAATCATCGCTATCGCCCAAGCCTTAAGTTCCTCGGTAAGCGCGATGGGGTCGGTGCGCCGGTTTCTCCGCCAACGGTTCGGCTTTTAATGTTACCAACAGTGTCAGCGAATCCGGATTGGGTGATCACGGTGGCCAAGCCTACCGCGCGGGGGAACGTCAAAATAATCCTCTTCATCTGTTTCTCAAATTCTATTAGGGTCGTGGAACTTGGGTAAATTGATTTACCCAAAGGAAGCCGATAGCGACCGGGAATTCTCTGATTTGCAGACGGCCAGAGACTCTGCGTGTTACTCCGTCACAAAACGGGAGAGATAAACCGAATCAGCGTTGGGAGGCAAACTGGTTTTGTCAAGCAATTCGGGGGCGAAAAATGAGGATTCCCAATCGGCGACCGCCATAAATCAACCTCTTCAGAGCTTCACGTTTTACATCCCAAGGCGCAGAACTGGTATCTGAGGCGCAGAAATTTCAAGGACAATTTCGGCACCAAGGAACTCGCATCTCACTTTTTGGCTACCGAAGGTGCGCTGTAGGCAAAGGTCTTAGAAAAAAGATTCGCTCATTATTTCGTTGACTTCCGCAGTTCATGAGATGAGTTGGGATAACAAAAGTCAATAAGAACCACATTCAGTTTCGCTCAAAAGTGATTCAGCAATGGCATTGCACCGTTATGAGGCTCCAACGATTGTTCGAAGAGTGGCTGGACTACGGCATTCCGTTTTCGAATTGCCGCCGGGCGTTGCAGGATACCGGAGCAGGCATTGAGATGGCGTTTAGAGTGCGCGGGTTTGTTTGATCGGACAGCCGCGTTGAAGCTGCGGTCGGATACGGTTTCCAAACACGCATTTCATTGTCGTTAGACTAATTTTTTGACGCGCTGCTGGAGATAGGGCACGACTTCATCTAAGAACCATGGATTGTTCTTCAGCCAACGATTGTTTCGTGGGCTGGGGTGGGGCAGGGGCAGCGACCGGGGAGCAAATTGGCGCCACGCTTCGACTGTTTTGGTAAGCGAACCTTTCTTTCGATCCTTCAGGTAGGCGGACTGAGCGTACTGCCCGATGACGAGCGTCAGCTTTATTGCTTTCAAATTGTTCAGCAATGGCTCGTGCCATAGCGGAGCACATTCTTTGCGTGGCGGTAGATCACCGTTCTTGCCAGTTCCCGGATAACAAAAACCCATAGGCACAATCGCGACCTTTTCGGCGTCGTAAAAATTGGTTGGAGATATCGCCATCCATTCCCTCAGGCGTTCACCACTGGGATCATTCCAAGGTACACCCGAATTGTGGACGCGAATCCCTGGCGCCTGCCCAATTATCAAAATGCGAGAATCCGCGTGGGCGGCCACAATTGGACGCGCGCCGTTGGGCAAGTCCGGTTCGCAGTGGCGGCAGTTGTGAATTTCGTCAAGCAAAACATTTAAATTTGTCATAGCCATTGTTTGGAAAAGCAACTTAAACATGGGGGGCGATCGAGGTCTTGCCGCCGGGAATTATTTTACACGAAAATACGCGCGTCCCTTGCCTTTGATCGGTGGCTGAGCAGGAGTGCCGGGAGCATCGTGTTCTTGGTCGTAACGATCGAACTGAGGCAGACGCGCTTCAATGGATTCTTTCTGCGTTTGCAGCTCCTCCGAAGCCGACTCCCAGTCCTTGACCTGCGGGAAGCTAGTCAAATCGGCTGGAGACTCAGCCACTTGCCACCATTTATGATGCCCGTCACGCAGCAACTGGCGGGTGCGCATTATTTGCTCAGGCCCGCGATAGGAATAAACCCACTGGCGATGTTGCGGTTGTTTACCGGTCAGCCAAGGGATTAGGCTGTGCCCGTTGATTTCGTAGTCTTCGGGAATTTGGAACCCCGCCAGTTCCGCGACAGTTGGCATGATGTCAGCGATGCTGACCAGTTCGTCTTGTTGGCCATGCCGAGCCATCTTGGGGTGGTAGATGATCATCGGCACGTGACAGCCGCGTTGCTGATCACTTCTGTTTTTGCCAAACCCGAGCGTAGCGTTGTCAGCGGTGAAAATAATGACCGTGTTGTCCTCGATGCCTAAATCTGCCAATTTTTTGCGGTACTGCCAGACTTGATAGTCTAAGTAGTTAATGTGGTTGTGAATGCCTGAGCCGGTCAAACTATCATGGGTATCGTACTGGCCGTTGTCGCCGGTGATGATTGGTTGGTTGCGCTCATATCCCTCACCGGTCCAGCGAATTTTTGGCGTGGCGGGCCATTTTGTGTTGACCACTGGCTTGAACCAGTCAAAGGCGTCGTGCCCCAAATGCGAAGCATGGTATAGAAAGAAGGGTTTGTCTTGGTCGTGCATTCGATCGATAAAGTCAAATGCAAATTCAAGCTCAACATCCGGTCCGTAGGTCGACAAACCAAATCGCGATTCGGATTCAGGCGTGTTGGGCCACCAGACTTGTTCACCCGGTGCTGAAGCATGGTTTATCAATCGTACGTGCGGATTAAAATACCAGCTTGACTGGGCGTAGCTGTCGGCCGGCAGTCCGGTATCGACGTTGATTTGAATTCGTTGTTTCTTGCCTTTACCCCTGCCTTTACCACCGTCGTCTTGTGCGTTCACCTTCTTGGTTACCAACCGAAAATCAGTATGCGGATTGACTTCTATGGTTTCCTGCCCCGGTGTGAGGCAGGCTTCCTGAAAACCAAACTTTTCAACATCACCTGACAGATGAAACTTACCTGTCCAAAAAGTGCCGTATCCCGCGTCGCTGGCCACCTTGCCCAGGAGGAGCGGACTGCTTTGATAGACCGGCCAAGCGGTAAGTTTGCCACCGCTATCTTGCGAGACACCAACGTCTCCGTTGTTCCACCATTTTTGGATGTGAGCGTACCTGCCGGTCATCAGCATCGCGCGGCTTGGCCGGCAGACGGTGGCCGCCCAAGCCGTTTTGATCCAGCACCCTTGTTTCGCCAATTGGTCAATCGCAGGTGTGGACGCCCGGAACTTCGGGTCTGTCGTGTCCGCGCGATTTGGGCTGGTCCAAACATTCGAACCGTAAAGCGGTAGTTCCCGAGCGCTGATGTCGTCGGCGAAAATTAAGATGATGTTCGGGCGCGGATCATTGGATTGGCATTGCCCCGTGGCACAGAAAATCGAACTGGGCGCCAGCACCAAGGGCCAAGCGATTGCCCGTGAAACGATCAGCGCTGAAACGACTCTCGAAGAAGTGCCGAGGCGCGCTTTAGATTTCTGTGGCAGAAAACGAAGCCATTGCCGTTTTAGAAGGTTGCTGAAGTGGTGGAACATAGAATTCAAAAATTTCATCGGTCGAGTTGGCCGTGCGTGGACAAACAGGGCAGGCGATGTCGAGTGGATTTTCCGTGATGGTTGACGTAGCTTTCTCTCACCGCTGCTATAATAATGGCCCACTGATTACACAACAACGATCAAGTGTATAACATTTTCCAAGACACGTCGAAAACGGCGCCTCTTTAACGTTTTGGCGCCTCGACGTTGGTTTAAGGCGTTTGGCTGAATCGACAGCAGGGGCGAGTGAAAAGCTGAAGGCGCCTCACCGTTGGCGGCGTGCCTTAGTTCGTCTTTCGAGGTTACGCAGCGAGAGCAATCAGGTATTGCCAGAGGTTTGAGTATTTTATGAACCGCCCTTGGAATGGCGGGGTTGATAAATGTTTTGTCCGGAAATCGGCTAAAGAGTTGGTTCTCAACGCGGTCACCATCTCGGCGAAAGAAGCATGTTCATTCGCGCGCCATTTGCGAAGTGAGGGCGCGGGTTTCCTTGCGAATGTATTCGTGCCACAACACGATTGAGCGTGTCGCCTTGGAGGTTGGCAACGACCTCGAAGCGGCAGAGCAAACGGGCTGGCAAGATGTCCTTACCGGCGAAGTGCCTGTTCCCGGAGTAGCGATCGTGGAGTTTGACGGAGGCCGAATCCGGAC
>CALDYR010000097.1 GCA_937944405.1 uncultured Pirellulaceae bacterium | reverse complement strand
CTAAATGCTGGATGGGACGACGACTACATGGGGAAAGTGGTTTTCGCTCGGTAAAACACAGTGCAATCGCCCCGCCTTGAGGGTAAGGGAGCCTTGTGCTCGCGACTTCAAAAAATGAAAATTAGGGCTGCGAAAACGGATCGCGCGGAAATTCTACAGGAACAACAGACCCATGGAATATCCGGACTAAGGCGGATCTGGGGCAAGCTTCTTCTCAAAAACGGGAAGTCAGGCATCCTGAAATCAGTGAGGTCACGGACGGAGTTTCTGCCGGACGAAAGTCGCCTCATTCGTTTTATCGACCTGCTGAAACATTCGTCGTGGTTGAACCAAATCGAGTTTGTTTTCGGAATCTTCGAACGCCGGGGGCTGCATCGCGGCAATTTCAAATTGCTGGCGGATGGTGAACACCGACCGTGAGGCTTCATTGCCTATTTCAGTCGCGCATTTGCGGAGCCATTGGACTGAACTTATACCGTACGCCCAAGCAAAGCCGGCAATCTAAAACAGCGCAAAAGTAAAAACACCAAAGAACTCGCGCTGGTGCAACAACAGTTATGATTTCTGACAATAGCAACGGTGAAACGATCGGCTGGTTTACGATAGGTTGGTTTACGATAGGTTGGTTTGGATCTGCTAAATTCTGTGAGAACCTTTATTGATGCTCGCCAGTGACCCCCAAGAATCATCCCGTTATGAGCTTTCAACGACAGCCGCCCCCATTTCCCGTAATCCGAGTTGTTTTCGTGGGGATCATCCTCTGGGTGGTGATAGTTTCGGTCGGGGTCTATCAGCGCTCCGAAGGAGATTGGGCAAAAACTGCTATCGTGATTGGAGTCGCGACTGCTTTTTTAAGCGGATGGTCAATCGCGATCAAGCGGCGTTGAAACGGTGCTCGATCCGCTGTGTGCCATGGGCCATGTTTTGGCTAAAACATTTTCATCTGTTGGGGCGATCGCCATGGTTCCGGTTTTGCATCTGCGTACCGCTGCATTGTTCAGTCTGCGCCTCCAATACTCAACCGGCAGCGATAGAAATGGTCTGACACTCCAGACGCAGAATAAAATTCCTTGAGGCTGAAGCAAACGGGTTCCCGGCTGCACTGGCAGTTAGCAATCGTTACGAAATAGTCACCAAATAGTTTCTGAAATTGGTGAGGCGCTCGTGCACCACGGCTTGAATTCATGAAGGCCGGAAATTGTTTCATGACCAATCTCTAGCAACTGTCAGTCTTCCACAGCGCCGGTCAACCGTCCGTCGCGCGCCGGTAACAGTACTCGAATAGAACCTGCCATTCGGTGACCGCCAAATCATGCGTCGGTTCACAACCCGCGTTTTGCACGCGATCTACAAACAAAATTGGGTCAAATTTCTGTCCCGCAGAATCGCTGATGCGGTCATACAAACTCCTATCCCCTGCCCGACGGTACCAGTACTTGCTGTTAGAAAAGTCTCCTTCTAACCGGTGCACGATCGCGTGCCAATGACTGCCCACCGGCGTTTGAATTGATTGGCTGATTTGATGAGATTGCTCCAGGAAATTATGCAGCAACCACAATCCGCTGATACACGCGTTCGCCATTTCTTTGGTATCGCCGGTGGGGCGGGCGGTTGGGCGGGACGTTCCGCAAATCGCTTTCACATTTAAAGCCTGCAAGTCGCCCAGCACTCCCTCGGTGCCGTCGGTCGTGGTTGCGTACCGCTGGTAGGCCTGGTCGTTAAGTAAGCGTTCGATAGGCTGGGGGTAATTCATGGTTTCCTCGATTTGTGGTCTGCGCAATAACGCTATCTTATTCATTTGGAAGTGGCTTGGAAATTGTTGTGTCAGTCGAACGCGCTGGCAGGCGTGGTGTTCTGGCGGTTCTGCGGGGATGGGGTGGAGGGGGCAGTCGCGCTGGCGCGGATTGTCCCGTCGCCGGCCGGGGAACTGGCGAAGCGCGGAGCGCTGATCAATGGCTTGTCGATTGGTGCTATCGAGAATTTAATGGCGACTTATTCTGGTGACTGGTTTGGGTAGGAATTTGGCTGGAATTCCGAGTTGGTTGGTTGGGGAAAACTGCAGCACCCCCAACTCGCGACATTTTTATCTGCCTTGTTGAGCTTTTGAAAAGCTCCTAAACTCCGCCGCCTGTATACCCCCGGTCATTTAAGTCGAAGATCGCGCGATTGAGTTGCGGTCGTTGGCTGGATATGCGTTGTCGTTTCCCCCTTGAGTTCGAACGCAATTTGGATTCACTAAAACAATCATCAGATCGGCCCAGATCGCGAATTTTACGCTCAAGTAAATTCGTGTTCGTGGGCTGCGCTGCGCCGTTGATGCGTTTGGCGGCGTTGGCGGTTTGGCTGTTTTTCTGCGGCGTTCCGGGCGCGTTACGGGCGCAAGATATTACTTTCGCGCGTCCTGCGACTACCTCTGCGATCACCATCAATGGACAGCAAATCAGTCGCTGGCAATCTGGCAACTTCGAAATTCTCCACATTCAGGGCAACGCCGAAGTGCGTCAACAGGACGTCTTTGCGTCGGCCAACGAAGCGATTGTTTGGGTGGAACTTCCGTCCGATGATCCGGCTGATTTTTACGCCGCTGGTGCGACGTTGAAAACGCACCGCGTCATCGTGTACATGGAAAACAATGTCGTTGTTGAACTCGACCGCCGCGGTGGGGGAAATCAAAGCCTCGGCCGGCGAGACAGAATCGAAGACCAACAATGGCTGGGGCAGTTGGTAACCCAATCTACAGTCGACCTAGGGACGGCGACCTATGCGCTGCCAGGCAATCAACCTCCGCCGATCTATACCAGCGCTTTGCGGTCGGCAGCTCGGGCGGGGGTGACTGCGGTCGATCCCAATGCCAAAGCCGCTGCGGCCGCTAATAGCAACACCACCTCTAGGGCCCCCAGAGGACCGGCGGGGGGTGGTTTTGAAAAAAAACGCGGGTTAGCGAACCGGCAATTCCCCGGTCCCAATGCGTTGCTCGTTTCGGCTCAAACGGGGCAGTTGTCTGGCGGCCAATCCCCGGCGTTTCCGTCGATCAACGACGCGCCCAATTTAGCAACGCCGCAGTTCGAGCTTCCGGCTTTAGATCAACAGCCTGTGTCTGATTTTGGAACAACCGAGCCGCGCTCCCCGCAGGACTTTGGCGGCGGTGAGCGGGGGGGGGCCGCTAACGGTCCGCCGGCGGTTGATCGCGATGCGAAGCTCACAGTCACCGCGCGCGACTCCAAAGTCAATCTTAACTTTAAAACGTACCCCAACCCCGACCGGCCCGATGAACGGGTCTCCTTAGGAGTCGGTGGGGTGCGCATCGCGATTGACTCCAGCAAAATCGCCAATGCTCCGCTGTTTCAAGACGACGAAGAAACCAAACTGGTCATCCTTGCAGACAACGTTGTCCAGTGGCAACGAACGCTGCCCGACGGGACGACTAACAATGAACTGTACCTAGAAGGCAATGTTGTTTTCGCCAAAGGTCGTCGCGTGATTTACGCTCAACGCATGTATTACAACGTTGAACGCAGCCAAGGTACGATTCTCAACGCCGAGGTGTTGACCCCGGTTCCCGAGTACCGTGGTTTGGTCCGGCTCAAGGCCGACGTCGTGCAGCAGGTCGATGCGAATCGATTGCAGGCGTTCGGCACCGCGTTTACTTCCAGTCGCTTGGGCGTGCCACGTTATTGGCTACAATCTCGCCAGATGAACCTGACGCAGCAACCGGTGCAGCAGCGCGACCCAGAAACCGATCAGCTGCTGTTTGATCCAGCCACCGGCCAACCGGAGATCGGGAGCGCGTATTTGGCCGAAAGTTTTGCCAACCGTGTTTATGTCGCTCAAGTGCCCGTTTTTGCCTGGCCCAAGTTCACCACCAGCCTCAGTGATCCGGCGCTGTATCTAACGGAGTTTGCGGTCAACAACGATCAGATTTTCGGAACGCAGGTCCATGGTGGTTTCGACCTATACAAGGTCTTGGGCATTCGCACGCCGCCCCGAGGCACAAAATGGACCGGCGTGCTGGATTATTTAAGCGAACGGGGCGTGGGGTATGGTTCCGAATTTGAGTACCGCCAGAACGGGTTTTTGGGGATCCCCGGAGAAGTACAAGGATCGTATAAAAGCTGGTTCATCAATGACGACGGTTTGGACTTTCTGGGGCGCCAACGATTTAATCTCACCCCCGAAGAAACCTTTCGAGGACGCATCGCGGGAAAACATCGTCATAACATTGCCCCGGGATTCACCGTCCGTGGCGAAATTGGCTACGTTTCAGACCGGAACTTTTTGGAACAGTTTTTCGAACGCGAGTGGGACACCAATAAAGACGCCACCACTGGATTGTGGGTCGAACGCAACTTCGGCACACAAAGCTACAACTTGATTGCCGATTTACAGGTCAATGATTTCTTCACCCAGACCAGCTGGCTGCCACGTTTTGATCACTTTACTTTGGGCCAACCCCTGTTTGGCGATCGAGCGTTCTTCAGTAGCCACTCGCAGTTAGGCTACGGTCGGTTACGGGGCGCTTCGACACCGACCGATCCGACGGACGCCGCTTTTTTCGATCCCCTAGCTTGGGAAGCCGACGTCGATGGCGTTCGGGTCGGGAGCCGGCAAGAGATTAACATTCCGCTGCAATTGGGGCCGGCGAAAGTGGTGCCCTATGCGTTGACCGATTTTACGTACTGGCAAGAGGCTTTGGATGGAAACGATTTGTTCCGCGCCGCCGGGCAAGTCGGTGTGCGGGGGAGCCTGCCGGTGTGGAAGGTCGACCCGACAGTGCAAAGCGAATTGCTGAACCTCAATGGACTGGCCCATAAAGTGACCTTTGATTTTGACGCGTTTTATTCTGAAGCGTCGCAAGATATCGATGAACTGCCACTGTTTGATGCCCTTGATGATGACTCGCAAGAACATTTCCGACGGCGGTTCGCGTTTTCGACTTTCGGTATCGCGCCAGGTGGCGATACGCCGCTGCAATTCGACGAACGGTTCTACGCATTGCGATCGGGGCTGCAAGGAAACGTAACCTCACCGTCGGCTGAAATTTTTGATGATCTCTCGATCGTGAAATTGGGAGTCAGACAACGCTGGCAAACCAAACGAGGCAGCCCGGGACGCGAACGGATCATCGATGTCGTTAACTTTGACGTTGAAGGTATCGTCTTTCCCAACGCGGACAGAGATAACTTTGGCTCCAGCGCCGGGTTGGTGAATTACGACTTCCGTTACCACATCGGAGACCGGGTGGCGTTGGTTTCCGACGGTCACTTCGATTTCTTCTCCCAAGGGCTGCGCACCATCAGCGTTGGGGCATACGCCGAACGACCTGAAGTGGGAAATGTGTTTTTGGGCGTGCGATCCATCGAAGGCCCCATCAGCAGCAACATCATCACCGGCAGCGGTACCTATCGCTTAAGCGACAAATGGGGATTGAAAGGCGGACTACAAGTCGACTTCGGAGAAACCGGCACCATCGGCCAACGGGTGGGAGTGGTCTACATCGGCGAATCGTTCTTATTTGAGATGGCCGTTAACTACGATGCCAACCGAGACAACCTCGGCGTGCGGTTTGGATTTGAGCCCCGGTTCCTGCCCAAACCCAAATTGTTCCGACCCGGCGGCGTCGCGATCGCACCGGCCGGATCACGATGGTTGGAGTAGAAACGATGTTCGATTGGTGGCGATTGCTGAAGGTGACCTTGGATTGCCCGCGGTTTGTAAAAGCGGGGTAGAAAAACGCGCCGTTTGAAGAACCTTAAAAAAATGTGGCCCAGTGGCTCTTCGTCGGTTTTAGCAGCAAGCTTCGAAGTCGCCGTTGGAGTAGTAAGAGTAGTTGGATTGGCTATTACTCCCGACGGCTGTGTTTACGGGAGTTCGGGCCAAACCCACTTCGTTCATCGCAAAGGCAATCTTTGGGCGCAAGCGGTGTCGCAAAGTTTCGGGAAGAGCTAAAAAGTTACGACCGCTCCAATCATTCGGCAGAGAAAGCCATAATCTTTCGCGTAAAATCTTTGCCCAATCCACTAAAATCGACTATTTTATAACCGAACAAAGACCCTTCGTCGGACGGCCTCTTTTTTTCGACCCAGAAACTCCAACCCAAGAAGCTCTTATGGCCGTTGAAGCCTACGTGAAATTGCTGGTCAAACACAAAATTGTGACCAAAGACCAAGTCATTGATGCGGACAAAATTGCCCGCAAAGATAACTCCGATCTCGGTCAAGCGTTGGTGAAACTGGGCTACGCCAGCGAAGAACACGTCATGAAAGCCAGAGCCAAAACCAATGGCATGGAGTTCGTGAACCTCAATAAGATCGACATCCCCGAATCCGTTGTCGAATTGATGCCCGAAGCGGTCGCCCGTGAGAACAATGTGTTGCCCATCGCGGTCGATGGAAACAGTTTGCAGGTCGTCATGAGCGAACCCGGCGATGTCGAAACGGTCGAAAAACTCCGGTTCATCCTCAATCGTGACGTGAGAGTCGTGTTGGGCACGCGCACCAGTATCACCGCCGCCATCAACCGCGTTTACGGACAAATCGAGGGCGAATCCGCTGATAGTATGCTGCAGGAGTTCACCGACACTAAAATCGAATTCACCGAAACTGTCGAAGACCAAGCCGCCGGCGAATCCGGAGACGCCAGCGACGAAAACAGCGCCCCGATCGTGCGGCTGGTACAGATGATGATCACAGAGGCGGTGCAATTGCGGGCCTCCGATATCCACGTCGAACCCTTCGAAGACCGGGTGCGGATTCGCTACCGGATTGACGGCGTGCTGAGACAGCGCGACCGATTACCGCGACGTCAGTTGGGGGCAATTATTTCCCGTGTGAAGATTTTGGCCAGCATCGACATCGCCGAACGCCGGCGCCCACAAGACGGACGCATTAAGGTCAACGTGGGAGAAAAAGAGCTGGATTTGCGCGTTAGTATTATCCCGACCAACAACGGACAATCCGCCGTGTTGCGGTTACTGGATAAAGACAACATCCGCGTCGGGGTCCGCCAATTAGGGTTTTCAGAGGAGACGTTCAGTAAGTTTCAAAATCTGATCAAACGCCCCAATGGTATTATTCTGGTCACCGGGCCGACCGGGTCAGGAAAAACGACCACCCTTTATGCCGCGCTGAACAGCCTTAATAATACCGACCGAAAGATCATTACCGCCGAAGATCCGGTCGAGTACTACCTTCCCGGGATCAATCAAGTCGAGGTAAAACATAACATCGGATTGGACTTTGCGCGCATTATTCGAGCGATGCTTCGCCAAGCTCCCAATGTGATTTTGGTGGGCGAAATGCGTGATGCTGAAACAGCATCGATGGGAATTCAGGCCAGCTTAACAGGACACCTGGTTTTTAGTACTCTACATACGAACGATGCGCCCACTGCTGTCACGCGCATGATTGATATGAGAGTCCCCGGATATTTGGTCGCCAGCTCCGTTGTGGCCATTTTGGCACAGCGACTGGTGCGCACGATTTGCAAGAAGTGCAGCACGAAATTCACGCCGTCGGAGGCCGTGATCAAGGAAGCCGGTTTAACCGAGGAACAGATCGCGCGGGCGAACTTCAAACGCGGTAAGGGCTGTAATACCTGCGGAAAAACTGGGTATCGCGGCAGGATGGGGATTCATGAGATTTTGATGGTCGACGCCAAAGTTCGGGAGTTGATCTTCGAAAACGCGCCCGCCAATGTGATTCGCGAGTACGCGATGGAGCACGGGATGACTACTCTTTTTGGTGATGGATTGAAGAAGGTAGTGGACGGTTATACGACTTTTGACGAAGTTTATCGTGTGGCCAAGAAGACGGAACAGGATGGATGATAAAGCCCCCTTAAGGCTTCGTGCGGTGGTTTTTTCTGCTTGTCGGCTGGTTTTTTCGGTTTTTTGCTGAATTTCTTAGACTTCAGCCGCTTGGGTGCAAACAATACAGGCGTCACAAGGGTTTGTTGGGCAAACGCCCCTGATTCCTTTGCTGGTACTTCCGCCTATCTTTTTTTACTTGCGCTGGTTTGGTGCTCAGGATCATAATCGATGTTCGGTCTGGTTGACCGGTGCTCCAACGACCTTGGCCTCCCCAAGGAGGAGCCAGTCTTTTTTTAACATGAAAGACGTTCGAAGAATTTCCTTTTGAAAAATTGGCGTAACGAAGAACCGGCACACCGATAAAAGGCGCGATGCTGTGAATGAGGAAGGCATTGTGCTCTGAGCCCCAAAATATTTTCCTCACCGACACCCACCCCCTTTTTGGGAAACTAAATGGCCACCGTCCTGATTGACAAACTGCTTGAAGCCTGTGTTAAGCAAGGTGCCAGTGATATTCATATCACCACCGGGCAACCGCCAGTGTTCAGGCTGCACGGGCGCCTCCGCCGTTTGGAGACCAAGGATCTCGAGGCCGACGACACGGTAGCGTTGATGAAATCGATCACGCCGGAGCGGTGCCAGCGCGAACTCCAGGAAGCCGGCAGCGCCGACTTTGGTTTTGCCTATGGGGATGCGGCGCGGTTTCGCGTTTCGATCTTCAAGCAGCGCGGCCATATCGCGATGGTGCTGCGGCAGATTCCTAATGAGATGTTACCGCCGGAAATTTTAGGGGTTCCGGACGTGTTTACAAAACTGATCATGCGTCCCCGTGGTTTGATCTTGGTGACCGGGCCGACGGGGTCGGGTAAAAGTACGACTTTGGCTTCCTTGGTGAATTTCATCAACGAACGGGTCGACCACCACATCATTACGATCGAAGATCCGATCGAATTTTACCACTATCATAAAAAATCAACCGTCAACCAGCGCGAAGTCGGCGTCGACGTGCCCAGTTTCTCTGAAGCGATTCGGCGCGCGTTGCGACAAGATCCAGATGTGATTTTGGTGGGCGAACTTCGTGACTTGGAAACCATCGAAGCGGCGATTTCGGCGGCCGAAACGGGCCACGTCGTCTTCGGCACGCTGCACACCAATAGCGCTCAGGGGACCGTCAATCGTGTCATTGACGCCTTCCCGGGCAACCTCCAAGACCAAATCAGAACCCAGTTGTCGTCGTCCTTGATCGGGGTGTTGGCGCAGACCCTGCTGCCGCGCGTCGGCGGCGGGCGTGTTGCGGCCTTCGAATCCTTGGTGGTCACGCCGGGGATCGGAAACCTGATTCGCGAAAACAAAACCTTCCGGATTAACTCGGCCATTCAGACCGGAGCGAAATTCGGCATGATGCTGATGGATGATAATTTGTTCGACCACTGGGTCAACGAACGCATCACCATGGAAGATGCCCTCAGTAAGGCTCAGCAACCCGACGTTTTAGCCAAACGCATCGCCAGCAAACGTAAACAAATGGAACAAAGCATCGAATTAGACGAAAACGATTTAGATGAAGATGATGACGAGTGATAACATCGCGATGAACCTAACCACGGGGGCCGTGTAATCTCCAACCTAACTCCGACGTTGGTAGTTCGGTCTCCGTCCCTCCCAATCTAATCCGCCATCTAATTTCAGCAGTCCAATCCAGCTTTAATTCCAACCGGTGCCAAACCAAACTCTCACTTTAACCTTCCTTTTTAAAAGTAACCCTCAATGGCTGTCCGTAAACTAGGTCAAATTTTGGTCGATCTTGGTACGATCAACGACGATCAGCTCGAAATGCTAATTGAAGAGCAGTCTCAGAGCCGTGGTTTGATTGGGCGTATCGCGGTCAATATGGGTTTGATCAACGACGAAGAACTGATCCAGGCTCTAGCCGAGCAATTCGGAATCAAGTCGGTCGATATGGAGGGGAACGTTCCGCCGGCCGATGCACGCGCGGCGGTGTCCGATTCGATGGCTCAGTTGTACCGCGTGGTGCCGTTGCAGTTGAACAAGGGCATTTTAACGTTGGCCACTTGCGACCCTCAGAATTTAGCGATGCAGGATGAACTGCGCCGGTTTTTGGGGCATGAGATCCGTTTGGTGGTTGCGACTGAAGCTCAAATTCTCAAGGCCATCGACAAATACTTCAACGACGACACCGACAGCATCGAAAAGATCATCGACGATCTTCAGGACGACGAAGACCTCAAGGTCGCAACGTCGAAGCTTGGCGGAGACGGCCCGATCAATCTGTCTGACGTTACCGAATTGGCCAACAGCGCCCCGGTGAAGAAATTGTTGAACATGGTGTTGTTGCTGTCGATCAAAGACCACGCCAGCGACATTCACTTCGAACCCTTCGAAGACGAATTCCGCATCCGCATCAAAGCCGATGGGGTGCTGAAAGAAATGCCGCCGCCACCGCGCCATCTGGCCTTTGCGATTACGACACGCATCAAAGTTATGGCCAATTTGAATATCTCCGAACGCCGGCTGCCTCAAGACGGTCGGATTGAGCTGACCGTCGGCGGTCACCCTGTCGACCTGCGGGTCAGCGTGTTACCGACCATGTTTGGGGAAAGCATTGTGTGTCGCGTGTTAGACCGGAGTGTGGTTTCGTTGGATCTGGACAACGTCGGAATGGAGCCTGATTTGATGGCTCAGTTCCGTGAAGTCATCGACCGGCCCAACGGCATCATTTTGGTAACCGGTCCGACCGGGTCGGGCAAAACGACCACCCTGTATTCGGCCCTCAGCGAACTTAACACCATTGAGGACAAACTGATCACGACCGAAGATCCGGTGGAATACGACATCGACGGCATCATTCAGATTCCCATCGACCACGACATCGACGTGACCTTCGCCAAAGCGCTGCGGGCGATTCTCCGTCAGGATCCGGACAAAATTTTGGTCGGCGAAATTCGTGACATTGAAACGGCCGAAATCGCCATTCAGGCCTCCTTGACCGGGCACACCGTCTTCAGCACCCTCCACACCAACGACGCGCCCAGCACCGTGACGCGGATGAAGGACATGGGCGTTCCGACGTTTCTGATTACCGCGACGGTAGAAGCGATTTTGGCCCAGCGATTGGTCCGGCGGATCTGCCCAGAATGCCGTGAAGAAATCGAAGCCACCGAAGATATGCTTTCCGAACTGAAACTGTCCAAAGAAGAAGTCGCCGGTAAAAAGTTTTATCGAGGGGCCGGCTGCAATAGTTGCGGCAATTCGGGATACAAAGGCCGCGTGGGCCTGTTCGAGCTACTGATTATGGACGACGAACTGCGTACGATGATCATTGAAAACCGCACCACCGATGAACTGAGAAACAGAGCCAAAGAAAAAGGCATGCGGTTGCTGCGCGATAGCGGTATCGCGTTCATGCACGACGGTACCACTTCGGCTGAAGAAGTTATCCGCGAAACGGTGCTCGATGCGTAACGAGACCAACGGAGGGAGAGTAATGGAGAAGGAACCCACCACAATTTTGACCTTAGCCACACTTTCACTGTGACCATAAACCAAAACGTTGGCCCTGACTGATCCTGCCTACCCCACCGTTGGCACTGACAACGGACGGCGGCAAACGCGTTACCCCAACAAAACCGCGACCGACTAATACGAAAAACATGAGCGGCGATTAAGGTCCGCTTCCCCTATTCAAAAGACACCTTCACCTCCGCAAGGAAAATCATCATGCCACATTATCAATTCGAGGCGATGGACCCTCAGGGCCAAGAGATCAAAGACGTGATCGAAGCCCCCACGCAGGATGAAGCTCAGGCGACGATCCGGTCGATGGGATACTTCGTGACCCGGATTGCGGTCCAAAAAGCGGCAGCCAAGGCCGGTCCTAAAGCGGGCAAAGACCGTAAGACTTTTGCGATGGGGGGCGCCGGTGGAAAAAAGATTGTGACCTTCACTCGGCAACTGTCGATTCTTCAAGACGCCGGGCTGCCGATCCTGAGAAGTCTGAAAATCTTAGAAGAACAAGCCAAACCCGGGGCGCTGAAAAACGGATTGATCGACGTCTGTGAGGAGATCGAAGGCGGGGCGTCGCTGTCCGAAGCGATGGCCAAATCGCCCAAGGTTTTTGATCGCCTGTATGTCAACATGATCAAGGCCGGTGAAGCAGGTGGTTCTTTGGAACTGATTCTGCGCCGTCTGGCGGAGTTCAAGGAACGCAGCCAAAAGCTCAAAGGGCAAGTCATCGGAGCGCTGATTTATCCGTTGATGGTGGTCGTGTTTACGGTCGCGATTTTGACCTTCATTATGTTGTTCATCATTCCCGAATTCCAAAAGATGTTCACCGAGTTCGGGATTGAACTTCCGGCACCGACGCAGTTGCTGATGGCGATTTCAGATCGAACGGTGAAGCTTTGGTTTTTGTTTCCGCTGATTCCGATCGGGCTGATTTTGTTCGTGTCGCTGGTGTGCAAGTTTAAGGCCGGACGAATGGGGTGGCACCTGTTTATGTTGAAAACGCCGCTGATGGGCAAATTGGTTGAAAAAGCCAACCTGGCCCGTACCACGCGTACCTTGGGTGCATTGGTAGCCAGTGGCGTCCCTATCATTGAAGGTCTGACCATCACCCGGGAAACATCCGGCAACGCGATGTACGAAAAAATTTACAGCCGCGTCACCGACGCGATCCGGCAAGGTGAAACGATCGCCGCGCCGCTTAAGGGGAATTGTAATCCCGGTTTCCATCCGGTCGCGATGTTCTTTTTTGCAGCGGTGATGTCGTTACCCCCGTTAGCGGTGCTGTTTGTGCAGCCGTCGATGTGGTTCGGTGTGCTGTACGGTTGCGGCGTGATGACGATGCTTGGGTTTGCGTGGTACTTTTTGAACTACAAAAAACCGGTCGTTGAAGACCTCGTGATCAACATGATCGACGTCGGTGAAGAAACCGGTGAACTGGACGTGATGTTGTATAAGGTGGCCGATTACTACGAAGAAGAAGTGGAGAGCATCACCGAAGGTTTGATGAAGATGATCGAACCGTTGATGATTATTTTCTTAGGTCTGGTGGTGTTGTTCATTGTTGCGTCGCTGTTTATGCCGCTGATCGCGATCATCTCCGGGCTAACTGGAGGGAAGAAGTAATTGTAACTTCGGTGATAGGCGGTCGAAAGTTCGGCCGTTTTCCCAGCCTCTGTTCAGACCCTTGCC